>RFGQ01000353.1 GCA_003695865.1 Gemmatimonadota bacterium
AAGGGGTGAGGTGCTGCGCCAACGCCTGCCGGGCGAGCTGGATGCACCGTGCTTCGAAGCCGTCTCGCAGCCTGCGCAGGGCTCGCGAAAAGACATCCGCACCGGTGGCCGCGTCGCCGGCCGTGGAGGCGCAATCCGAGGGTGTCGCGGCCATGAGGTCCGTGCGCACGAACTGTTCGAGCCGCTGAACCGGGTTGCCGGGCTTCTGGGCCGCGTAGTCGTCGAGCGCGGTGACCGTCGCTCTCCACCGCTCCAGGGCGTCCAACTGCGCGGCACCGAGCGTCGGCCAGTCGTCGTCGAGCACCGTGGCGACCGGGTCGAGGTCGAGGAAGCCCAGTGTCGGTCGTACGTAGCGGTCGGCGACGGTCGACACTTCACCCCGTTCCCGTGCCAGATAGGTGGGGAGGCTGCCCGCCTGCTCCAGTCCGAAAGCTGCAACCGCTGCAGGCGTGCCTTCCCCCGACCAGGCGGAGAACGACGCGCCGTAGGGCTCCATGCCCGTGAGGAGGTCGTCCGCCGCGTGGATCAGATCGAGGCTCTCGAGGATGAGCACCTGTGAGACCCGGCGGCTTGCTGCCTCGGCCCGGACCGCTGCGGCCGCATCGAGCATCTGAACGAGCCGGCGTCCCGCGGCCTGCAGGGCCGAGCTGCGTGCACGAAGTGCCGTCTCTCGACCTCTCAGCCCGAGCGGCGTCGCGACCGGTTCGTAGACCATGGCGCGCTGGAGTGCCTCGCCGAACCGATCGTTGAGGGCGGGCCTGAGGGCTGCCTCGACCGCGTCCACGAGTCCCGTCGGGAGGCTGTCGGCCTCCCGCTGCAGGTAAGTGCGGGCCTCCCCCACCCGGCTGAGGACGGCGTCGAGCGGAGCGACGTCCCAGGTCGGGCGGCCGCCCACGGCGCCCGGACCGGAAGGGACGGCACCGGGCAGGGGTGTGAAGACGCCGAGCGCAGAGGCCGCCTGGAGTGCCAGACGCATGCGCTCGAGGCTGTCCGACAGGCGGAGCGCGGCCCCCTGCCGAACCAACACGGGCGCCCCCAGCTCGGCGGCGACCTCGCGCCCTCGTTCCTCGAGCCTCGCGAGCTGTCGGCCGCGCACGTCGTCCAGCGCCTGCCGCACGCGCAGGCCGAACGCGAGTCCGCTCACGACCTCCGTCTCGGGGATGGAGTCGAGAAGGGCCTGGTAGGTTTCGCCCAACGCGGCGCTAGGGTCGAGCCAGAACGACTCGGTCTCTCCGACGGCAGCCGCGAGGGCGTCGACCCGCCGGCGGAGCACGAAGAACACCGAGTCGCCCTTCGCGTCTCCCGTGCGGAGCGCCACGAGAATGCGCGATACGGCATCGAGGGATCGACCGAGGTCGCCGTAGCCGACCTCCATCTCGGTGCGGGCAGCCCGCGCGAGGCGCCTTGCCAGGTCGGGCAGGTCACGGCGCGTGAGGGGTGGGACCGCGGCCTGGCGGAGGGCGGCCAGGTAGTAGCCTCGTTCCGGAAAGGCCTGCTCGGCGAGGATGTCTCCGTAGACGAACGAGACCGTCTCCCGCAGCGCGGATACGTCGCCCTCACCCGCGCGCGCGATGCTGTTGAATCGATCGATCGATCGCGTGAGCGCGAGGACCTCACCCAGCAGCCGATCGATCCGGGCCCCGGGCGGAACCAGCGAATCGGTGGTCCCACGGGGAAGCGAGTCGTAGCGGCGCATCAGGTCCTGCGCGCGGACGACGATCCCCTGGCGGACGGACGGGAGCACGATCTCCTGGATGGCGGCGGCGAGCGTCTCGCTCACGTCGCCGTGGAGCGGGCTGAGCATCGACGCGGGGATGCGTGGTGTAGCGGCCCGCTGCCCCGAGATCCTCGCGAGCTGCTCGAAGAGCGGCCGGACGTCGAGTGACTCGAACACCTCGGTGGAGGAGCCCGTCATGCTTGCCCGGACGCCCTCGAGGTCGCGCGCGACGTGCTCGAGCAGCGCTTCGAGCTCGTGGGCCTGGCGGTCGAGGGAGCGGGCGCCCGTAACGAGCGCGAGTGGAGCGAGGACCACGACGGCGGCCGAGCTGAGCTGGAGCGTTCGCACCGCCCGTCCTCGGGCCAGCAGCCCGCCGCGCAGCGGGCGCGCCAGGCCCGCTTCCGCCGGGAGCACGCGTTGTACGAGTTCGTCGGCGAAGAGGGTCGCGGCCTCCGACCTGCCGGTGAGGTAGATGCCCCGCAGAAGCAACTCCGGGTCGGCGGGACTGTCGCGGAGCGTCTGCTCGATGAAGGCTCCGAGGGGAGCGCGGAGTTCACCCAGGGCGGAGACGAAGCGGAGCGCACTGGATGCCTGCGCCCGCGAGGGTGCGGCGGCGCTCGCCTCGGTGAGGGCTCCGAGCACCTGCTCCTGGGTCTGCTGGACCGCTTCGTCGATCCAAGACGGGTCGAAGCGCGCGTCGGCCGTGAAGGGGCACGACCAGCCGAATACACTCCGCCGTGCCGCGGGCGGAACCATGGCCCCGAACGCCTCGAACCCGGTGAGCGCGTCGCATCCCGTCACGACCACCCGCACCGGGAGCCGCAGGCCGGTCGCGCGCCGCAGATGGGCCAGTCGCTCGTGCACCGCCCGGGCCTGCTGTGCGACGGAGTCGTCATGAGCGTCGCGGCCGACCAGGTCACGTGCTGCGATCGCCACCACCACGCCGTCCAGGGCGCGCTCGGGCCGGTTGGCGACGAGCTGACGCACGAACGTCTGCCAGCGTGCGGCGTGGCCCCGGGCGCCGTCGCCATCAAGGGCGTCCGCGGGCGCTTCGAGCAGGACGCCGCGGTCGAGAA
>RFGQ01000354.1 GCA_003695865.1 Gemmatimonadota bacterium
CCAGACGCCCGAGGAGGCCGACTTCCGCACCCTCTACGAGCAGCGCGATGCCGACAACATCGGCGAGCTGATCAACATCGCGCTCGACAAGCTCGAGGACGCCAACAAGAGCAAGCTGGAGAACGTCTTCGGCAACGTGGACTTCAACAGCGAGGCCGAGCTCGGCGTCACGCGCGACCGCAACGACCGCCTCAAGCACCTGCTCGAGGACTTCAACAAGATCGATCTGCGCCCCAGCCACCTCGCCGGCGCCGACACCATCGGCGACGCGTACGAGTACCTCATCGAGCGCTTCGCGGCCCAGGCGGGCAAGAAGGCCGGGGAGTTCTACACGCCGCCCGCCGTGTCGCGCCTGCTGGCCCGCCTCATCAGGCCCGAGCCGGGCGTGACGATCTACGACCCCGCCTGCGGCTCCGGCTCGCTGCTCATCAAGGTCGCCAATGCAGTCGGCGGCGAGGACTACCACCTCTACGGGCAGGAGTCCAACGGCGCCACCTGGGCGCTGTGCAAGATGAACATGTTCCTGCACCGCATCGCGAGCAGCACGATCGAGCGGGGCGACACGCTGCGCGCGCCGAGGTTCGCGGAGGGCGAGAAGACGCTCCGCAAGTTCGACATCGTCGTCGCCAATCCGCCCTTCAGCCTCGACAAGTGGGGACAGGACAAGGCGAAGAATGACCCCTACAACCGCTTCTTCCGCGGCGTGCCGCCCAAGAGCCGGGGCGACTTCGCCTTCATCACGCACATGGTCGAGTCGGCCGTCGAGGGCAGCGGGCGGGTGGCGGTGATCGTGCCGCACGGCGTGCTGTTCCGGGGCAGGGCGGAGGGGCGCATCCGGCGGGCGCTGATCGAGGAGAACCTGCTCGACGCGGTGATCGGCCTGCCGCCGAACCTGTTCTACGGCACGGGCATACCGGTGGCGGTGCTGGTCTTCGACAAGGGGCGGGACGCCCAGCGCACCGGCGTGCTGTTCATCGACGCCAGCCGCGACTTCGAGGCGGGGACGAACCGCAACATCCTGCGCGAGGAGGACATCGGGCGGATCGCGACCACGTGCGAGAAGCGCGCCGAGGCGGAGCGGTACGCGCACCTCGCCACGCCGGAGGAGATCGTCGAGAACGGCTTCAACCTGAACATTCCGCGCTACGTGGACACCTTCGAGGAGGAGGAGG
>RFGQ01000355.1 GCA_003695865.1 Gemmatimonadota bacterium
CGCTGGCCCGCATCGACTCGACCACCGTGTCGGCCGCGGCCGGCGACCTGGCGGCCGCGCTCCGCCGCGCGGCGAGCCTGCTCGCGCAGACCGACCTGGAGCACCGAGAGATCCACCTGATCAGCGACGCCCAGCGGAGCGCCTTCCCCGGAGACGGCCCCCTCGCGGTGGACGCCCTGCCCGTTCTGCTGTTCGACGGACGGCCCGCCGCGCCGCCGAACCTGCGCGCGCTCGGGTGGCCGCTCGTGGGCGGCGGCCTGCCGCCCCTGGCCGCCCAACGCACCGATGTGGTGGTCGACGTGCGCGCGTGGGGCGAGGCCGCGGCCGACACCGCCGGCTCGCCCGTGCGGGTCTTCGCGGGCGGGCGGATCCGCGCGGTGGGCGCCGCGCGGCCCGGCACCCAGGCGGTGCTCGGCGTCGGGCCGTTCCCGGCCGGGCCGCTCACCGGCTGGGTCGAGACCGACGCCGACGCCCTCGCGGTCGACGACCGGCGCTACTTCGCGCTCGAGGTGCGGCCGCCGCCCGCCGTGCGCATCACGGGGCCCGCGCCGCTCTTCCTGCAGGAGGCGGTCGACGTGCTCGTCGACGCCGGGCGCATGCGGCGCGCCGAAGGGGCGGCGGCGGCCGACGTGGTCTTCGCGGTGGCCGGGCGCGGCGCCCCGGCCACAGGCGCCGTGATCTTCGTGCCGGCGCGGGACCCCGCGCTGCTGCCCGCCCTGAACGGCGCGCTGCAGCGGCGCGGGGTGGGCTGGCGGCTCGAGGCGGCCGCTTCGGCGGGCGCGCGCACCGTGTCCGACGCGCCCGGGCTGCCGCCCTCGCTGGCCGACGTACGGGTCGTTGAAGCCTACCGGCTCGTAGCGCCGGCCGGGGCCGGCCCGGAATCCGGGCGCGTGCTCGCACGCCTGGACGACGGCAGCCCCTGGGTCGTGGCCGGGCTCGACGAGGCCGGGCCGTGGATGCTGCTGGCCTCGCCGCTCGACGCCGGGTCTTCGAACCTGCCGGTGAGCGCCGCCATGATCCCCTTCGTCGAGTGGGCCGCGGCCGGTTTCCGTAGCGACGCGGGCGGCGCTGCCTCGCTGGCCGCCGGCGAGCCGCTCCCGACGCCGCCGGGCGCCACCGCGGTGCGCGACCCCGCGGGAACCGTGCACGCCGTCGACGGTACGCTCGGCCTCGTCGGGACCCGCGAGGCGGGCATCTACGAAGTTCTTCAGGGAGATCGGGTCGTGGCCGTGCGGGCCGTCAACGCCCCCGAACAGGAGTCGGACCCCGCACCGGTCGACGCCGAGCGTCTGGCGGCGCGTCTGGCGCCGGCGCCGCTCTCCGTCACGGCCGACAGCGCTCGCTGGGCGCGCACGGTCTTCGTCGCTCGACGCGGCCGTGAGGTGTGGCGCGTGCTGGTGGCGCTGGCGCTCGTGTTGCTCGTGGCCGAGTCGCTGCTCGCGGCGGCCGGGCGCGAGGCCCGCGGGCGCGACGGAGACACGGCGGACGCATGAGCGGGCGGCCTCACCGGATCCTCGAGGCGCTCCGGGCGTCGCCGTCGTACGTGCGCGTGCGCTCGGCGCTTCCCGGCCGCGGGGCGCACCGCCGCGTGGGCGGCTGCTCGGGGTCGGCGGGTTCGGCGCTGCTGGCCGCGCTGGCCCTCGACCTGCCCGGGCGCGTCTTCGTGGCCCTGGCCGACGACCCGCAGCGCGCCGCAGAGCTCGAGGCCGATCTCGAGACGCTGCTCGGCGAGGGGCGCAGCGCGCTCTTCCCCCAACGGGAGTCGCTGCCCTACGAGGCGAGCGAACCGCACCTCGAGATCGGTGGACTGCGGGTCGAGGCGCTCGACGCGCTCTATGCCGGGCGGGCGCGGGTGCTCGTGACGACGGTGCGGGCCGTGCAGGAGCGGGCCCCCGTCCCCGCGCGCCTCTCCGACCTCAGACTCACGCTTCGGGTGGGCGAGGCGCTCGCCTTCGCAGACCTGGTCGCCCGTCTGGAGGCGCGCGGGTTCGAGCGGGTCCCCATGGTCGAAGAGGTCGGGCAGTTCGCGGTGCGCGGCGGCCTGATCGACGTGTTCTCGTTCGGCAGCCCCGACCCGGTGCGCGTCGAGTTCTGGGGCGACGAGATCGCGAGCCTGCGCACCTTCGACGTGCTCGATCAGCGCACCCGCGAGCGGCGTGACGAGGTGCACCTGCTGCCCGTCGACTTCGTGCCCGGCGACGACGCCCAGTCGGCCGGCCGGCCCGACGACGCGCACGCGGCCGACGATCCCTCGCGCTTCCGCTCGCTGCTCGAGCTGCTGCCCGACGACGCCCTGCTCGTGCACGTGGGCGAGGCCGACCCCGACCACGTGCTCGAGCGCACCTGGCGCCACGTCGTGCGCTTCCACGACGACCTGGTCGACTCGGGCGCCCACCCTCTGCCGCCCGACGCGCTCTTCCTGCCGCCCGGCGAGGCGGCCCGGGCGCTGCACGGCTTCGCCCGGCTAACCGTGCTCCAGGGGCCCGGCGGCGACCTCACGCTCGCCTGCGCGCCGCCCCCTGCGGTGAACCGCGACACCCGCCGCCTCGAGGCGCTGCTGCGCGAGGCCTCGGCCGCGGGGCGGCGCACGCTGCTGCTCTGCGACAACGAGGGCCAGGCGGAGCGGCTCGACGAGATCCTGGGCGGGGCCGAGCGTCTGCCCCCGGGCGTTACGGTCGCCGTGGGATCGCTGGCCGGCGGCTTCGCCCTCGAAGACGCCGACCCGCCGCTGTTGGTGCTCACCGACCACGAGATCTTCCGGCGCGGCCGCCGCATCCGGCGCAGCCGCCGCTTTCGCGGAGCCGTGGCGCTCGAGAGCCTCTCGCAGCTCACGCCCGGCGACTTCGTGGTCCACATGGACCACGGCATCGGCACCTTCCGCGGTCTCGAAACCGTGACCGTCGCGGGCCGCAGCCTCGAGTCGATGGCCATCGAGTACGCGGGGGGCGAGATCCTGCGCGTGCCGGTGCACCGCCTCGATCTGGTCGAGCGCTGGGTCTCGGACTCCGACGACGCCGGCCCGCCGGCCCTGCACCGCATCGGCGGCAAACGCTGGAAGACGCTGCGCCGCAAGACCGAAGCGGCGATCGAGCGCATGACCGCCGAACTGCTGCAGCTCTACGCGCAGCGGCAGTTGGCCCAGGGCTTCCGCTTCTCGCCCGACACCCGCTGGCAGAAAGAGATGGAGTCGGCCTTCCTCTACGACGACACGCCCGATCAGCGCCGCGTCACCGAAGAGGTCAAGCGCGACATGGAGTCGCCCCGCGTGATGGACCGCCTGGTGTGCGGCGACGTGGGCTACGGCAAGACCGAAGTCGCGGTGCGGGCCGCCTTCAAGGCCGTGCAGGACGGCAAGCAGGTGGCGGTGCTCGCGCCCACCACGATCCTGGTCGAGCAGCACCGACACACGTTCGAGGAGCGCCTGGCCGACTTTCCGGTGCGCATCGGCACGCTCTCGCGCCTGCGCAGCGCCTCCGAGCAGAAGGCCGCCATCGAAGCGCTCGCCGCGGGCGAGATCGACATCGTCATCGGCACGCACCGGCTGCTCTCCGAAGACGTGCGCTTCCACGACCTGGGGCTGCTGGTCGTCGACGAGGAGCAGCGCTTCGGCGTGCGCCACAAGGAGCGGCTCAAGCAGATGCGAGCCACGGTGGACGTGCTCACGCTCACCGCGACGCCCATCCCGCGCACGCTCTACCTGAGCCTGAGCGGGCTGCGCGACCTCTCGGTCATCCGCACGCCGCCCCGCGACCGGCTGCCCGTGCTCACCCACGTGGTGCCGTGGTCGGACCGCATCCTGTCCGAGGCGCTCGAGCGCGAGCTCGACCGGGGCGGTCAGGCCTTCTTCCTGCACAACCGCGTCGAGACGATCCACGCCGCGGCCGAGCGCGTGGCCCAGCTGGCGCCCGAGGCCCGCATCGACATCGCGCACGGCCAGATGCGCGCCCGCGAGCTCGACGACGTCATGCGGCGCTTCGTCGACGGCGAGGTCGACGTGCTCGTGTGCTCGTCGATCATCGAGAACGGGCTCGATGTGCCCAACGCCAACACGCTCATCGTGAACCGGGCCGACCGCTTCGGGCTCTCGCAGCTCTACCAGATCCGGGGACGCGTGGGCCGCTCCGACCGCCGCGCCTACTGCTATCTGGTGGTGCCCGACGGGATCAACGAAGAGGCGGCGCGGCGCCTGAAGGTGCTCGAGCACTACACCGAACTGGGCAGCGGCTACCAGGTGGCGCTGCGCGACCTCGAGATGCGGGGCGCCGGCAACCTGCTGGGCGGAGAGCAGTCGGGCTTCGCGCAGGCCGTGGGGCTCGACACCTACATGCGCCTGCTCGAGCAAACCGTGCGGCGCCTCAGGGAGACCAAGGAAGGGGGGGAGAGCTTCCCCGAGCCCGAGGTGTCGCTACCCGGATCGGCGCTGCTGCCCGAGTCCTACGTTTCGGATTCCGCGCAGAAATTGCATCTTTACCGCCGCCTGTCCCACATCTCGACGACGGCCGAGCTTGCCGAGCTCCGCGAGGAGCTGGCCGATCGCTTCGGCCCGGTACCGCCCGAGGTGGAGCGCCTGCTGCAGGGCGCCGCGCTGCGCATCGTGGGGCGCGAGCTGGGCGTGGAGCGCCTGCTCGTGCGGGAGCGGAGCGCCCGCGTGACCTTCCGCGCGGGGGTGGTGCCGCGCCTCAGCGTGCTCGAGGGTCCGCTGACCGAGGCCCAGGTGGAGGTCGAGGTGCGCCGCATGGCGCCGCTGTCGCTGGAACTGAAGCAGGTCGGGGCGCGTCCCCTGATCGATACGCTCATCGCCGCGCTGGGCCTGCTGGCCGGCGACGCCCGGCAGGCCGCCTGAACGGGCGGCCGCACAGCCGGGTGACGACGCCGGAACGACGGAGAACGAACCGAATGAAGAGTAGACTTCGCTGGAGCGGCCTGACGGCCCTGGTGCTCGCCGCCGGATGCGCCGACGCCGGTCCCTCGGGCCTGGTGGCCCGGGCCGGAGAGCACACCCTCACGGTGCAGGAGGCCGTGGACCTGCTGGCCGCCGAGGAGCAGCTCCCCGCCGACCCGGCGGTGGTGCGCGCCCTGGCCGACCTGTGGGTCGACTACACGGTGGTGGGCCTGGCCGCGCTCGAAGACACCACGCTCTCCAACATCGACCTCACGCCGCTGCTCGAGCCCGCGTTCGAGCAGGAGCTCGTCCAGCGCTACCGCAGCGAGAAGGTCCAGGTCGATACGGTGGTGAGCGACGACGAGCTGCGCCGTCTGTGGGACGAAGCGCCGCCACGGGGCCGCGTGCGCGCGCGCCACATCCTGCTCACCTTTCCGCCGCAGGCCACGGCCGCACAGCGCGACAGCGTGTTCGCCCTCGCCCGCGACCTGAAGCGCCGCGCCCAGGGCGGCGAGAGCTTCCAGGCGCTCGCCCGGCGCTACTCGGCCGACCCGGGCAACGCCGAGCAGGGCGGCGACC
>RFGQ01000356.1 GCA_003695865.1 Gemmatimonadota bacterium
GGGCGAGGGCCTGCCCGGGCCGGACGACGTGCTGAAAACCGTGGCGGGCGACGGAATCCTGATGTCGCAATTCGGCCCGCGCCGGCTGCGCGCGGTCACGCACCGCGATGTGGACGAGGCCGGCGTGCGGAGGGCGGCCGAGGCGCTGGCCGGCGCTCTGGATCTGTAGTCGGCCATCCCCATATTTGAGGCCGCCTCGGCGGAGGATTCCGCCGCTGCGGCGTCGCGCTGCGCCCACGACCGTGGGAGACGCTGTGACTCTGGCACGCCTTTCGCTGTCCATGGTGCGTGCCGCCGGTCGGTCGCGGCCGCAAAGAGACTCCAACCGACGGGCGGTTCGGGCGATCATCGTCGTCCGGCGTCCGGAGGATCAGTGAAGAAAGTGAGGACTGCGATGAGGACGTGGACCCGTGTTTCGGCGGGCCTCTTCGGCGCCGCGCTCGCCCTGGCGACGGTGTCGGGCGCCGCTGCCCAGACGAAGATGCCCAGCACCCTGCGCTACGGCTCGGGGCTCATGGACGTACCGGTTGCCAGCGTGTTGCCGCACCTGGCGGTCGTCGGGACGTTCTCGGGCTTCTGGACCAGCAACGACACCGACTTCGTCACGGACGACAACGGCGTGCCGATCGCCGTGGAGCCGTTCGAGTCGGGCTTCAACTCCGACCTCTCGCTCGCCGTGGGTCTGTTCGACCGGCTCGAGGTGGGCGGCACCTTCCAGGCGTTCGAGGACGAAGCCAACGGGGGCAACCTGGTGGGCGCCTTCGGGCGACTCTCGATCGTGCGTCCGCAGGACTACGGCCTCGGACTCGCCGTGGGCGCGCGCTACGTGCCGGGCCCCGACTACGGAGACGGCATCGACCGCGCACCGGGGCGGCTGGGTCGGGCGGACCGGCGGCTGCGGACCACCCTGGGCGGTGAGGACATCGACACCGACTTCAGCTTCTACGCGGTGGCCGACGCGGAACTGCCGGGCATCGACAGCGAACACCTGCCCCGCCACGACTTCACGGTCACCGGCGGCTGGGGCTCGGGCATGTTCCGCGACGGCGACCGTCTGCCGTGGTATGGCGCCACCGACTCGAACGGCTGGTTCGGCGGCGTGGCGCTGCACGTGGAGCTCGCCGAGGCGAGCCTGCTCACCGTGATGGGCGAGTGGAACGGCTTCGACCTCAACGTGGGCGCCCAGGTCGATGTGAAGGGCGTACGCGTGGGCGCGCACGTGCTCGGTGTGAACTACGGGATCGACCAGTCGATCTACCGCAGCACCAAGTTCGGCCTGCTGGGCTCGGTGGCCTTCTGCGTGGAGCAGGGCGGGCTCTGCCGTCCCTCGCTCAAGGACCGCGTGAAGCCCGACACGATCCAGCTTCCGGCGCCCCCGCCCGACACGGTGGTGGTCACGCGCGTCGAGGCGCCGCCGCTTCCCACGGGCGCGCCGGCCCAGATCTGCCTGGCGACCGGACAGCCCGTCGAGGTGCTCGTCACCTCGCGGGGCGACACGCTGGTGGGGCCCTCGCGGGTGGCCATCGAGTCGCTGCGGCCGGGTGTGGTGTTCGCCGGAACCTACGCCGAGGGCCGCGCCTGGTACGAGGCGGACGAGCCCATCGCGTTCGAGAAGACGCCCTACGCCCGCTCCGGCGGCATGGTGCGTCTGAACTGCGACGGGATCACGCAGGTGGGCGAGTACATGGGTGTGCCGCTCTTCGTGCAGCGCGGCGCCGAGAAGCCCTACAAGATGCTCTACGTGCCGGTGCGGCCGGGCGTGTGGCAGGGCTACGAGGCCGACCTGCGCAAGACGAC
>RFGQ01000357.1 GCA_003695865.1 Gemmatimonadota bacterium
CCCGGCGGGCGGCGCGCCCCCCGTGGTAGAGCCCCAGCCCGCCCGCGTCGGCGGGCGGCGCGCCCTGCGCGGCGAACGAGCCGCACACGCCGGCGAGCACGTCGCCCATGCCCGCGGTCGCGAGGTCGGAGTCGCCCGTGGCGTCGATGAGCGCGCGACCCTGCGGATCGACGACCACCGACGGCAGTCCCTTCAGCAGCACCACCGCGCCCGTGCGCTCGGCGAGCGCCCGGGCGGCCCCGACGCGGTCGGTCGCCTGCCGTGCCCGCGACACGCCGCTCAGGCGCTCCATCTCGCCGGGGTGGGGCGTGAGCAGCAGCGGGCGCTCCGCCGCGACGGCGCCGAGGTCGACCGCCCCTTCGGCGGCCAAATTGAGGCCGTCGGCGTCCAGAACCGTGGGCCGCGCGGGCGCGGTCTGCAGGAGTGTGCGCAGGGCGTCGGCCGCCGTTCCGCTCCGCCCCAGGCCGGGCCCGGCGACCACCGCGCGTGACGCGTCGGCCGCCGCCACCAGCGCGGCCGCGTCGGACGCGTCGACGAAGAGCGCTTCGGGCAGCGCTGCCTGGACGATCTCGCGGTTGCCGGGGGACGAAGCGATCCGCACCAGGCCCACCCCGGTGCGCAGCGCCGCGCGCGCGGCCATGAGAGCGGCGCCGGCCATGCCGGGGCTCCCGGCCAGCACCAGCAGCGCGCCCGCCGTCCCCTTGTGGGCGTCGCTGGGACGCCGCGGGCGATGGGCCGCGGCCCATCCGGGGGTGATCACCCGGGCCTGGAAGTCGTCGGGACCCGCCGGCGGGAAGCCGATCTCGACCGCCACCAGGCGTCCCGCGTGGTCGCGGCCCGGGGGCAGCAGGCAGCCCCGCTTGGGTTGGCCGAAGGCCACCGTCGCCCGGGCGCGCACCGCCGCGCTCGCAACCGCCCCGGTGCGCGCGTCGACGCCCGAAGGGAGGTCGAGGGCCACCACGGGCGCCTCGGCCGCGTTCAGCGCCTCGATCGCGCGTGCCTGCCGCTCCCGGGGCGCCCCGCGTGCGCCGGTGCCCAGCACCCCGTCCAGGAGCGCGGCGGCGTCGGCCAGGGCCGCGCGCAGCGCCGCGTCGCTCAGGTCGGTGTCGCGCACGAGTTCGACGTCCCAGCCGCGCAGCAGGGCCGCGTCGTCGCCGCGGTCGGCGGCCAGCACGGCCCGCACCGGCCGGCCCCAGGCGGCCAGGGTGCGCAGGGCTACGAGCGCGTCGCCCCCGTTGTTGCCGCTCCCCACCACGGCGACGACGCGGCCGGTCGGGTGCCACCGCTGCACGAGCGCCGCGGCCGCCCGGCCGGCGGCCTCCATGAGGGCCGGCTCGGCCGCGCCGTAGCCCTCGACCGCCCTGCGGTCGAGGGCGGCGGCCTCTTCGGCCGTCGCCGCGAAGACGTGCGCGCGCCCATAGGGGCGCACGAGGCTGGGTGTGGGTGCGTTCATGTTCCGCCCGGGGTGCAGGGCCACCGGCGAACGCCGGGCGTGGAGGAAAACGACGCCGGGCTCACGCTACGTGAGCCCGGCCGGTCGCCTGCGAAGCCCTGCCGCATGTTCGGCCCCTGCGCGGCGGGACCCGGCCCGGGCCGGCGTGCCGGCCGCAAGGCGGCGGGGCCCGCTCCCCACGCGCTACTTGAAGGACTGCCCGATCGCGCGCCCGAAGGTGATCTCACCGTTGTCGATACGGATGTTGAACCCGCACTCGGGGTTCGAGCACACCCAGGCCTTGAACCGGATCGGTGCCCCGTCGCGCCCGTAGTCGGACATCGGAAGGAGCACGCCGGTGTCGCACTTCTGACACTTCGGGAATCGCAGGTCTGCCTCCATGTTCACCCCCTCCCCAGGGCGAAGCGGGTCGTCGCCGGGCCTCGCCGGGCCTGCGGCGTGTTTCGTCCTTCGGTCGGGTGGATCCTCGTGCCTCCGCTCAGCGGTCGGAGCACCAGGGGTAGTTCTGCTCGAAAGCCTCTTCGAAGTCGAACACGTCCTCGAAGTCCTCCCGCCGATCCTCTTCCTGCTTGATCAGGATGCCGCACTCGACCAGTGCGAAAACGATGTCGCCGAGATCTTCGGTGGCGTGGATGCCCCAGTACTCGAGCACCGTGCGGGCCATGGGCCCGAAGCGCTCGATGGCCAGCGTGCGCACGCCCTCGGCGAGTTCACGGCCCGAGATGTGGCGGGGCTCCTCGAGTCCCTCCATCACCCGGTGCAACGCCGCGAGCAGGAACACGTACGCCTTCGGATGAAAGCGTGGGTTCCGCTCCTGGAGCCGCGCCAGGACCTCGTCCGCGAACTGTAGCTCAACCATGGCGGAATTGTACGGCCTCCCCCCTGCCGTCGCCAGGTCCGCAGGCCTGAAACGCCCGCCCCTGCGCCACTGGCGGCGCGCTCGGGGAAACGGACGGCGCGCACCCCGGTCCATCCCGGCGCCGGGCGCGGGCGGCGGGCCGTGGCCCCCGCTCGGCCTTCAGACCGCGACCAGATCGCGGTAGAGGGGGAAGGCCTCGCACAGCTCGCGCACCTCGCCCCGCACACGCGCGCGCAGGCCCTCGTCATGGGGGGCGTCCAGCACCCCGCGGATCCAGTCGGCGATGCGCTCCATCTCGCCCGGACCCAGGCCGCGCGTCGTGACCGCGGGCGTGCCGATGCGCAGTCCCGACGTCACGAAGGGAGAGCGGGTCTCGCCCGGCACGGTGTTCTTGTTCATGGTGATGCCCGCGTGTTCGAGCGCCGCCTCCGCGTCCTTGCCCGTGAGGTCGGGATGGCTCGGGCGCAGGTCCACGAGCATGAGGTGGTTGTCGGTGCCGCCCGAGACCACGTGGAAGCCCCGGCTCGAGAGGCCCTCGGCCAGGGCCCGGGCATTGTCGACCACCCGCCGCTGGTAGTCGGCGAAGTCGGGGCGCAGGGCTTCGAGGAACGCCACCGCCTTGGCCGCGATGACGTGCATGAGCGGTCCGCCCTGGCTGCCCGGGAACACGGCCTTGTCGATCGCCTTCGCATGGCGTTCGGGACACAGGATGAGTCCGCCGCGGGGGCCCCGCAGCGTCTTGTGCGTGGTGGTGGTCACCGCGTCCGCCCAGGGTACGGGGCTGGGATGGACCCCCACCGCGATGAGGCCGGCGATGTGGGCCATGTCGACCATCAGATACGCGTCGACCTCGCGTGCGACCTGGGCGAAGGCTTCGAAGTCGAGCACCCGGGGGTACGCGCTCGCGCCGGCCACGATGAGGCGGGGCCGCACGGCCCGTGCCTTCTCGCGCAGGGCGTCGTAGTCGATGCGCCCGTCCTCTTCGCGGACGCCGTAGTACTCGGCATGGTAGAGCAGGCCGCTGGCGTTGACCCTCGAGCCGTGGGTCAGGTGCCCGCCGTGGCTCAGGTCCATCCCCAGAATCGTGTCACCGGGCTCCAGGAAGGCCAGGTAGACGGCGAGGTTGGCCTGGGCGCCGGCGTGCGGTTGCACGTTGGCGTGCTCCGCGTCGAACAGCCGGCAGGCGCGCTCGCGCGCCAGGTCTTCGACGATGTCGACGAACTCACAGCCGCCGTAGTAGCGCTTGTGCGGGAGCCCCTCGGCGTACTTGTTGGTCAGCACGGTGCCCATCGCCTCGAGCACGGCACGCGACACGAAGTTCTCGCTTGCGATCAGTTCCAGCCCCGAGGCCTGCCGCGCGATCTCGCGCTGCACGGCGTCGAAGACGTCGGGGTCGGTCTCTTTCAGGTGCTCGAGCATGGTCTCCGTTCCACCTCGGGTCTCGCCGGGATGTCCGCCGGCGGGCACCCCTTCCACTTCACCGCGCCGATCCTCGCGCCCGGCGCGCGTGTGCGCAATCCCCCGACCGCCGGCGTCCGCGCCCTATCGGTGCGCACCACGGGCGCTCGGGCCGGGAACGCCGGGGGCCGGGAGGCGTCCGCCCCCCGGCCCCCGGCCGTGCTGCCGCGACGGATCCGAGCCGGCCGGAGGGGCGAACCGCCCCTCCGGCCGGCGTCCGCCTCACACGTAGGAACGCTGGAGGGCGCGCGCCTGCTCCAGGCGGTGCTCGGCGACCCGGTCGGCGGCCACGCTCGTGGGCACGTTCTCGTCTTCCGCCCGCTGGAAGATCCGCAGCAGCGTGTTGTAGATGTCGGCCGCCTTGCGCTTGCTGCGCTCCGGCGTCCAGTCGTTGAGCTCTCCGTACACGTTGATCAGGCCGCCGGCGTTGATCGCGTAGTCGGGAGCGTAGAGGATGCGCCGCTCGTGCAGGATCTGCCCGTGGCGCGACTCGGCGAGCTGGTTGTTGGCCGCACCCGCAACGATGTCGAACCGGAACACCTTGAGCGTGTCGTCGTTGACCACCGCACCCAGCGCGCACGGCGCGAAGATGTCGGCCTCGACCGCATAGATCTCGTCCGGGTCCACGGCCGTCGCGCCGAACTCGTCGACCACCACCTGCACGCGCTCGGGATCGATGTCGGTGACCGTGAGCCGGGCGCCCTCGGCCGCGAGATGGCCACACAGGTAGCGGCCCACGTGCCCCAGGCCCTGCACCGCGATGTGCTTGCCCTCGAGCGAGGGGTCGCCGTAGCGGTGCTGCGCCGCCGCGCGGATCCCGTGGTACACGCCGAACGCCGTGATCGGCGAGGGGTCGCCCGACTTGCCGTGCACACCGACGACCGAATCGGTCTCCATGCGCACGAACTCCATGTCGTCGACCGAGGTGCCCACGTCTTCGGCCGTGATGTAGCGCCCCTTGAGCGACTCCACGGCCCGACCGTGCGCCCGGAAGATCATCTCACGGTCCTGGACGCGGTTGTCGCCGATGATCACCGACTTGCCCCCACCCAGGTTGAGGCCGGTGATCGCCGCCTTGTAGGTCATGCCGCGCGAGAGGCGCAGCACGTCGACGATCGCTTCCCAGTCCGACGCGTAGTTCCAGAATCGCGTCCCGCCCAGCGCCGGTCCCAGCGTGGTGTCGTGGATCGCGATGATGCCCTTGTATCCCAGGGAGGGCTCACCCCAGAACACGACCTGCTCATGCCCCCGCTTGGCCATCGCCTCGAAGATTTCCATGGCGCCTTTTGGTTTCGATTCGTGTATTGCGGCGCTCCCGGGGGAGCGCCGTCTCCGGTCGCTCAGTCCTCGCGGACCTCGCGCAGTACTTCGCGGGCCACCACGAGACGCAGGATCTCGTTCGTGCCCTCGTAGATCTCGGTCCCCTTGGCGTCGCGCAGCAGCTTCTCGACCGGGTAGTCGCGCATGTAGCCGTACCCGCCGAAGATCTGCACCGCCTCGTCCGCAACCCAGAGCGCCGCTTCGCTCGCCACGACCTTGGCCGCCGCGGCGCGCGCGCGCAGGCTCGCCGGCCCACGGGCGTCGTGGTCGGCGTCGATGAGCATCTCGCCCACCGCGTGGACCGTGGCCCGGGCCGCGGTGAGGCGGATCTCCATGTCGGCCAGCTTCGCCTGGATCGCGCCGAAGTCGGCGATGGGCCTCCCGAACTGGCGGCGCTCCACCGCGTAGCCGGTGGCGTGTTCGTACGCCGCCTGCCCGATGCCCAGGGCCTGCGCCGCGATCCCGACGCGCCCCACGTTGAGGGCTTCCATCGCATAGCGGAAGCCCTGCCCGGGCTCGCCGAGCAGCGCATCGTCCCCGACCCGCACGCCGTCGAGCTTCACCGCAGCGGTCTCCGACGCGCGCAGGCCCATGGTGCGCTCGCGGTCGGTGATCTGCCACCCCTCGGTGGCAGGATCGACCAGAAAGGCAGCCAGACCGTCGCCGGCCGTCCCCTCCACGCGGGCGAAGACCAACACCCGGTCGGCGCGCCCCCCGTTCGTGACCCAGCGCTTGCGGCCGTCCAGGCGCCAGCCGTCGCCTTCGCGCACGGCGGTGGTCGCGAGCGCGCCGGCGTCGCTGCCCGCCTCGGGTTCGGACAGCGCGAAGGCGGTGAGCGCCTCGCCCGACGCCATCGCCGGAAGCAGGGCCTGCTTCTGCGCTTCGCTGCCGTAGCGAAGCACCAGATCGGTGACCGGCCCACAGTGGATCGCCACCGCGAGCGCCACCGCGGCGTCGCCCCGCGCCAGCTCTTCGAGCACCAGCAGATAGGTGGACGGATCCAGGTCGAGCCCGCCGTACGCCTCGGGCACGCGCATGCCCAGAAACCCGAGCTCGGCGAGGCTCGCGAAGACCTCGTCGGGCAACGCGCGCGCCTCGTCCCACGCCGCGGAGTGCGGCCGCAGCTCCCCCTCGGCGAACTCGCGGGCGAGGCCGCGGATCTCGAGCTGCTCTTCGGTGAAGCGCAGGCTCATGCGCGCCTCCCACGCCACCGCCAGCGGGCGGCCGAGGCCCCTCGCAGGGCGGCTTCCGTGGCCCCTCGCGGCGTTCGCATCACGCGTCGTACGCGTAGAAGCCGCGACCGCTCTTCCGCCCCAGCCATCCCGCGGCCACGTACTTGCGCAGCAGCGGGCACGGCCGGTACTTGTCCTCGCCCAGGCCCTCGTGGAGCACCTCGAGG
>RFGQ01000358.1 GCA_003695865.1 Gemmatimonadota bacterium
ACCCTGAAGACGCCACCGCCGCCGGAGAGGACGGCGAGGGCGCCGAAGGACGCGAGCCCGAGGTCCTCGGACTGCTCGAGGTGCTCGGCAGCGGTTCCGGGTTCATCCGGCGGCGGGAGTATGCCTACACGCCGAGCAAGGACGACATCTACGTCGGCGGCAAGCTCATCAATCGCTTCGGTCTGCGCACCGGAGACGTGATCACCGGCGTGGTCGGCCGCAAGCCTCGCAACGGGAAGAGCCCGCCGCTCGTGCACCTGGCCGCCGTCAACGGCGGCCCCCCGGAAGCGGCGAAGCGGCGTCCGGACTTCGCGCGCCTGTCGGCCATGCACCCCGACGAGCAACTCGTGCTCGAGTGTCAGCGCTCGGTACGCGGCGAGCCGGACTTCACCAACCGGGTGATCGACCTCTTCTGCCCCTTCGGCAAGGGTCAGCGGGCGATGATCGTGGCGCCGGCCAAGGCCGGAAAGACCACGGTTCTGCAATCGGTGGCCCAGGGCATCGTCACGAACCATCCCGAGTGCGAGCTCATCATCCTGCTCATCGACGAGCGCCCCGAAGAGATCACCGACATGGAGATGTGCGGCTTCGGGGAGGTGGTGGCCTCGAGCTTCGACCAGCCGCCCACCCGCCACACGCAGGTGGCCGAGATGACCCTGGAGCGAGCCCGGCGTCTGGTCGAGGGCGGCAAGGACGTGGTCATCATCCTCGACTCCATCACCCGACTCGCGCGCGCATACAACACGGTGGAGGAGGGGAGCGGACGCACCCTCACGGGTGGTCTCGACGCCAACTCGCTCGAGAAACCGAAGCGGTTCCTTGGCTCGGCGCGCAAGATCCATCCGGGGCAGAGCGGCGGTTCGCTCACCATCGTCGCCACGGCCCTCGTGGATACGGGTTCCCGCATGGACCAGGTGATCTTCGAGGAGTTCAAGGGCACCGGGAACAGCGAGTTGGTGTTGAGCCGCGAGCTGGCCGACCGGCGCATCTTCCCGGCCATCGATCTGAACGCCTCGGCGACCCGCAAGGAGGAACTGCTCCTCACCCCCGAAGCCCTCAAGGTGGCGCGGGCCATGCGGCGTCAGCTCGCCGACCTGCCTCCGCAGGACGCGATGCAGGAACTGTTGGGCGTGATGCGTAAGACGCCCTCGAACGCCGACCTCATCGCGATGGCGCAGGCCCGGGTCTGAACCGGTCCCGGCGTCCGACCGGCACCGCGGGCGCCCGGGGTCTCGGGTGGGGACCGGCGCCCGCGCCGCGGGTGGCGTGGTGGCGTCAGGGCGCCAGCGAGTCGGCGGCGGCCCCGCTCGCTCGAACGTGTGCGGCCAGTCGTTCCAGCGACTCGCGGAGCTGTGCCCCCTGAGCCTCGGGCATGAGGCGCGCCTGGTAGCCCATGAGGGGGTTGCGGCCGAAGTCTCCCCGCTCGGTCCAGGTTACCCGCGTGCCGGCCTCCACGGCTTCCAGCACGATGTCGCCTTCCACCACGAGCGCCCCCTCGTCCACGACCACCCGGTAGGTGAGCCGGCGGGGCGGTTCGACCTCCACGAGGGTCAGGGTGCCCGCGCCGAAGTCGGGGTGGTCCCAGGAACGCGTGGCTCCCGGGCCTCGACGAACCTCGCCCAGCGTCGACGGCACGTCGCCCCAGAGGGTGAAGGCCTCCCATCGCTCCAGGTCCTGCAGCGGCTCGAACACGGCGGCCGGCGGAGCAGGGATCTCGAGGCTCGCGCTGGCCGTCCATGCCCCGCCGAGGGCGATCCCGACCCCGAGGAAGGCCATCAACAGCAGGGCGAGCGCTCCGAAGACGCGCGCGAAGATCCGGGCCAGCGGCGCGCGGGGGCTCATCGGGCTCCCCCGGTGGCGGCGGTGGGTGCGCCGCGCGAGCGGATGGAGTCGAGCAGCGGGGCGAGCACCCTCCAGAGGTTGTCCGCCAGGCGCCGGTGGCCCTCGACGGTCGGATGGATCCCGTCCTCCTGGTTCAGCTCGGGTACGCCGGCGACCCCGTCGAGCAGGAACGGCACGAGGGAGGCGCCGTGACGGGCGGCCACCTCGGGGAACACCTTCCGAAACGCCTCGACGTAGTCGGGGCCGAGGTTGGGGGGCGCCTCCATCCCCACCACGACGATGCGGGCGTCGGGATGGGCGGCGAGGGTTCGGGTCACCGCGAGATCGAGGTTGGCCCTCAGGCGATTCACGGGCAGCCCGCGCAGTCCGTCGTTCGCACCCAGTTCGATCACCAGTACGGCCAGCGGCTCGGGCGCGGCGAGCAGCGCTCCCAGGCGCGCCAGGCCGCCGGCGCTGGTGTCGCCCGACACACCGGCGTCGACCACGCGGAACGGCCACCCGGCGCTGTCGATGCGCGCCTGAAGCAGGGCCGGGTAGGCCTGGTGCGCGGGGTCGGGGAGCCCGTACCCTGCCGTCAGGGACGTACCGAGAAAGACCACACGCGCGCGCGGGTCGCGCTCGCGCGGCTCGGGCGCGCCTTCCGTGCGGCCCGCCACGGAGTCGTCGGCCGCGGCGCTCGAGGCCGCCCGCGGATCCTGCTCGGTCCCGCGCGGTACGCCCTCGGACGAATCACCCGCGCACGCGGTCGCCGCGAGCGAGAGCACACAGAGGAGGAACGTCCGCCCCATGCGGATCCGGGCTGAAGGTCTCACCAAGGAGTTCTCCCAGGGCGCGCGCGTGTTGCGCGTGCTCGACGCTGTCGATCTGGACGTGGCGCCGCGCGAGTCGGTCGCGGTCGTGGGGCCCTCGGGCAGCGGCAAGACCACGCTGCTCGGGCTCCTCGCCGGCCTCGACCGGCCAACGGCCGGCCGGGTCGTGCTCGGCGACACCGAACTTGGCCCTCTTACCGAAGACGAGCGGGCCGTGTTTCGGGCGCGCCACGTCGGTTTCGTCTTCCAGTCCTTCCATCTGCTCCCGACGCTCACCGCGCTCGAGAACGTCATGGTGCCCGCGGAACTGCTGGGCGGGGCTCCGCTCGACGCCGTGCGCGCCCGCGCCGGGGAGCTGCTCGCGCGCGTCGGACTCGAGGATCGCATGGGTCATTACCCCGCCCAGCTCTCGGGCGGCGAGCGCCAGAGGGTCGCCGTAGCGCGTGCCTTCGTCAACCGCCCGGGCATCCTCTTCGCGGACGAACCCACCGGAAACCTGGATCGCCGGACCGGGGAGCGCGTCGTCGCCCTGCTCGAGGAACTCAACCACGACCTGGAGACCACCCTGGTGCTGGTAACCCACGATCTCGGACTCGCCGAGCGCATGGCACGGGTCGTGTCGCTCGACGACGGCCGCGTCGTGGCCAGCCGCGCGTCCGCTGTGCCGGGGTCGTCCCCCGAGGTCGCGGAGCGGAACGCGTGAACGGCCGCTTTGCGGCTCGCCTGGCGGTGCGCGAGGCGCGCGGTGGGTTCCGCCGGTTGGGCATCTACGCGGCCGCGATCGGCCTGGGAGTGATGGCGCTCGTCGCGCTGCGGTCGTTCCGGGCCGACGTGGCTCGCTCGGTCGAGCGGGAAGCGCGATCGCTCCTGGGGGCCGACGCGCGTCTCACGTCGTCGAGGGCGTTCCCCGATTCGGTCGTCGCCGTGCTCGATTCGCTCGCGGGCGAAGGGGCGGGGGTGGCGCGCTCCACCATGGTGGCATCCCTCGTGGGGAGCGTGCGGAGCGGCGAGGTGCGCCTGCTCCAGGTGCATGGGGTCGAACCGGGCTTCCCCTACTACGGCGACGCGCGCACGGAACCGCCCGACGCGTGGCCTCCGACCCGCGAGGGCGCGCTCGTCGATCCCGCGGTGCTCGTGCAACTCGACACCCGGGTGGGCGACACGCTGCGTATCGGCGCGCTGAGGGTGCCGGTGGCCGGAACGGTCGAGGGTCTACCCACCGACGTGGGGTTCACCGCGGCGCTGGGTCCGCGGGTGTTCCTGGCCGCCGAGCACCTGCGCGCGACCGGGCTGCTGGGCTTCGGGAGTCTCGCCGAGCATCGGGCCTATGTGCGGCTGCGGCGCGACGCCGACGCCGAGGCGTTCGTCGACCGTTACCGCGAGGCGTTCCGTGAGGCCCGCGTCTCGCTGGTGAGCGCTCAGGAGCACGCGCGCGGGCTGACCGACGCCGTCGATGCGCTGGGGAGGTTTCTGGGCCTCGTCGGCCTGGCGGCGCTCCTTCTGGGGGGCATCGGGGTGGGGAGCGCGGTCCACGTATACGTGCGCGGCAAGCGCGCCCACCTGGCCGTGCTTCGCTGCCTCGGCGCCACCCAGAACACGCTCTTCGCGTCTTATGCTCTCCAGGCGGCCGGTCTCGGGTTGGTGGGCGCCGCGCTCGGCGCCGTGGCCGGTGTGGCCGTGCAGCACGCGTTGCCGGCCGTCGTGGGTGGCGCGCTTGGGGTGCGCATCGAGCCCGTGGTGTCGTGGAGCGCGCTCGCCGCAGGGATCGCGATCGGCACCTGGGTGGCGCTGGTTTTCGCACTGGGCCCCCTGCTGGGCGTGCGCCAGGTGTCGCCGCTGGCCGCGCTCCGTCACGACGTGGATCCCGACCGGCGGGCGCTGCTGCGCGCACGGGTGATCGCCGCGCTGGCGGTGGTGGCGAGCGTGGCGGCGCTGGCGCTGCTCGAGGCGCCGTCCAGGCGTGAAGCCGCGGCCTTCACGCTCGCACTCGCGGGCTCGACGGCGGTGCTGGCCGCGCTGGGGTGGGTGCTGATGCGTGTCGCCAGGGCCGTGGTCCCCGCGCGCGCCGCCTACCCGCTGCGGCAGGGCGTGCGCAACCTGTTCCGTCCGGCGAACCAGACCGTGGCCGTGACCCTGGTGCTGGGGTCGGGGGCGTTCGTGATCGGCGCCATCGGCCAGGTCGAGGGCAACCTCGTCGAGCGCTTCTCCCTGGAGGGCGGGGCGGGGGACCCGAACGCGATCCTGTTCGACATCCAGCCCGATCAGGCCGAGGGCGTCCGGGATCTGCTCGGGCGCTTCGCCCAGGGCACCCCGTCGCTGGAGCCGATCGTGAGGGCCCGGCTCTCGGCCATCCGGGGGGTGCCGGTCGACGAGGCCCTGGAGCGGGCGCCGGGGCCGCGGCCCGAGGCCTGGGCCGTGCGCCGCGAGTACCGCCACACGGCGCGCGACTCGCTCACGCGCGCCGAGACGCTCGTCGCGGGGGCGTGGTGGGACGAGGCGCCCCCGGCACCGACCGGTGTGGTCCGCGTCAGCGTGGAGGACGACGTGGCGCGGGCCCTGCGGGTCGACGTGGGCGATCGCCTCACCTGGGACATCGCCGGGCGGGCGGTCGAAACCGTGATCGCCAGCCGGCGGACCGTGGACTGGGCGCGCTTCGAAACGAACTTCTTCTTCGTCTTCGAGCCCGGCGGTCTCGAAGGGGCGCCGTGGACGGCCGTCGCCGTCGCGCGGATCGCTTCGGACGAGAGGCTCGCCGAGCTGCAGCGCGCGCTCCTGGACGCGTTCCCCAACGTCTCGGTACTCGATCTCTCCCGCCTCCAGGAGACGCTCGACCGGCTGCTGGCGCGGCTCGACGCGGCCGTGCGCTTTCTGGGGGGCTTCGCGACCGTGGGGGGGCTGGTGGTGCTGCTGGGCGCCATGGCCGCCACGCGCGCCGAGCGCGTGCGCGAGGGGGCGCTGCTGCGCACACTCGGCGCGCGGCGCGGCCTGGTCGTGCGGGTGCTGGCGGCCGAATACGCCCTTCTGGGCACGCTGGCCACGGCCTGTGGGTTGCTGCTGGCGCTCGCCGCGGCGTGGGCCCTCGTGCGCTTCGGCTTCGAGGAGCCGTTCCGGCCCCGGCCGCTCCGCCTCGCGGCGGTGTGGGCCGCCGTGGTCGGAGCGACCCTGGCGGCCGGTCTGCTGGGCGGGCGGGGCACGCTGGAGCGTCCCCCCCTCGAGGTGTTGCGAGAGACCGAGGGCTGAGCGACAGGTCGATCGTGGACGAGACCCACGACGAAGCCCCGGGGC
>RFGQ01000359.1 GCA_003695865.1 Gemmatimonadota bacterium
CCCGAAAACCGAAGCGGGCCCGGCGGCGCCGGGCCCGCTCCTGATCGTTCTCGCTCAGCCTTCCGAGCGCTTCACGTCGATGCCGTGGCGGGCGAGCTCCTCCAGGTACGGCCCGGCCGGCACGGCCTCGTCGGGCGTATGCACGCCCGGCCCCGCGACGCGGCCGTCCACCTGCATCACGCCCGTGATCGCCAGCGAGTATCCGGTCGTGCGCATCATGGCGGTGATGCCGTGCTCGGCGTCGTAGAAGTCGACCAGGTCGTAGCGCACCGTGTGCGGGCCGCCTGGGCGGGTCCCCTTCACCTCGACGCGCAGCGCCACGAGGTCGTCCCCGTCCGGGTTGCGCAGCCTGGGCGAGACCGTCTCGATGAAGAACTCTCGGGGTGAGACCTCGCAGCCGCCCACCTCGATGGGGTCCTGGTCGATGAGCCCCAGCTCGCGGATGGCGCGCATGATGTGGGCGTGCCCCGGATAGCGCAGGGTCTTGTACCACATGGTGGGGATCTTCCCGCGATACCGGTACGGCATCGACGAGATGCCGCCGGCCGTGTAAAAGGCCTCGAGTTCGCCGACGGGCTCGGGAAACTCGACCGACTCCATGCCGTCCAGCGCCTCGACCTCTCTGGGCTCGCCGTTCTCGAGGATCAGCGCGCGGGTCGTGTAGTAGTCCAGCACGCCGTGCATGGAGTAGACGATCTGGTAGTTGAGCGGCGGTTTCGGGTGCTGGGGAAGGCCGCCGACCCAGATCTTGACGCTCTCGGTGCGGTCCATGGCGTCGATCCCGGCCTGTGCGAGGATGTTGACCATCCCCGGCGCCAGCCCGCAGTCGGGGATCACGCTCACCCCGCGCTCACGAGCCTGCGCGTCGAGCTGTTTCTGCTGCTCCACGATCTCGGTGTTTCCGCCCAGATCGCAGTAGTGGGCGCCGGCCTCGATGGCCAGGCGGGTCATGGAGAGGTTGAAGTAGTAGGGGAGCGCGCACACGACGGCGTCCATCCCCACCATGGCGGCCCGCACCGCATCCTCGTCCGTGGCGTCCACCCGCTCCAGGCGCAGCTTCCCTCCCACGTGGGGCTCCAGGAACGCCGGCACCGCATCGACGTTCACGTCGGCGATCACGACCTCGTCGACCGCGTCTCGCCCCACCAGATCGAACGCCGCGGCCGAGCCCTGCGCACCGCCGCCGAGTACCATCACCTTCATGCTCGAAGACCTCTCTGGTTTCGGTTCACCAAGTCGTGCCGGAGCGGGCCGCGCACATCCGACGCTGCCCAGGGCGCCCCGCGGGGCGCCCGAAGATCACATCGCCCCTGCGCGACGCAAAGGGTCGCAGGGGCAGCGGGCTTCAGCCGAGCAGGTCGAGCTGCCTGAGGCCCGCGCCGCCCTCTTCGGACGCGGCGACGGCGGTCTCCGCCGCGTCCTGCCGGGCACCCGAGCGGTGGGCGCGGGTCACCTCCACCACACGGTCTCCCGACCCAACCTTCATCAGGCGCGAACCCACGGTGCGACGGCCCTGCTCGGGCACGTCGTCGACGGCCACCCGTGTGACCTGGCCAGAGGCGGCCACGATCATGACCTCATCACCGTCGAGGACTTCGAGCGCACTCACCAACGCGCCGCCCTCACCCGACGACGGGCCGGCCAGGGTGCCGAGGCCGCCGCGCTTCTGCAGGGGAAACTCGCCGACGGGCGTGCGCTTGGCATACCCCTGCTCGGTGACGGTGAGCACCCAGGCGTCGCGTCGAAGCAGGAGCACGCCCACCACGCGTGCGTCGTCGCGCAGGTCGATCCCGCGCACGCCCTGCGCCGTGCGCCCCATGAGCGACACCTCGCTCTCCGCGAAGCGGATCGCGCGGCCGGCGCTGCTGATGAGCACCACTTCGGCCGAGCCGTCGGAGAGCGTCACGTCCACGATGCGGTCGCCCTCACGCACGCCGGCGGCCTTCACACCGCCCGCCCGCGGGTTGGCGAACTCCGACAGCGACGTGCGCTTGACCAGCCCCCGCTCGGTCGCGAACACGAGCACCCGATCCTGTTCGAGGTCGTCGACGGGCACCACCGACACGATCGGGTCCTTGCGATCGGCCTGCGTGAGCGAGTAGACCGACTGCCCGCGCGACGCGCGACTCCCCTCGGGCACGTCGAGCACGGGCAGGTGATAGACGTGCCCCCCGGCGGTGAAGCAGAGCAGCCACCCCTGTGTGCGCGCGACGAACACGCGTTCGAGGTAGTCCTCGTCGTACTTCTCCATCCCGGCGAGCGCCTTCCCGCTCGACACCCGCCGGCGGTAGAGGTGCATGGGGATGCGCTTCATGAAGCCTTCGTGGCTCACGGTGACGACCACGTCCTCGTCGGCGACCGTTTGCTCGACGGCCGAAGTCTCCGAAGCGTCGGGGGCCTCGTCGAGGACCACCGTGCGCCGCTCGTCTCCGTACCGTTCCACGACCTCGTCGAGCTCGCTGAGCAGCAGCTCGAGCTGCCGCACCTCGCTTGCGAGGAGCTGCTTCAGATCCTTGATGAGCGCCTTGAGCGCCTTCGCCCGGGTCTTGAGTTCGCTCTGCTCGAGCGCCGTGAGGCGGGCGAGCCGCATGTTCAGGATCGCCTCGGCCTGCACCTCGCTGAGTCCCAGCGCATCCTGCAGGCGCTCCGAGGCCTCGGGCCGATCCTTCGAACTGCGGATGATGGCGATCACCTCGTCGATCGCACCCAGCGCGGCCAGCAGGCCCTCGACCACGTGCAGCTCGGCCTGCGCCTTCTCCAGCTCATGCCGTGCGCGCCGCTGGATCACGTCGCGACGGTGATCGCGGTAGCGCTCGAGCAACCCCTTGAGCGTGAACTCGCGCGGCTCGCCGTCGTCGAGCGCCAGCAGGATCGCCCCGAACGTGGTGCGCAGAGACGTCTTGCGATACAGCCGTGTGAGCACCTTGCCCGCGTCGGCGCCGCGCTTGAGTTCGACCACCAACCGGATCCCGTCGCGGTCCGACTCGTCCCGCAGATCCGAGACCTCGTCGAGCGTGCCCTTGCGGGCGAGATCGGCGATCTGCTGGATGATGCGCGTCTTGGTGACCGCATAGGGGAGTTCGGTCACGACGAGCTGTTGCTTGCCCCCCCGCAGGGTCTCGCGCACGACCCGGGCCTGCATGACCAGACGCCCACGGCCCGTTTCGTACATGGCGCGGATCCCGTCGCGGCCCACCACGAATCCGCCCGTCGGGAAGTCGGGCCCCGGCAGCACCTCGAGCAGGTCGTCGACCGTGCAGTCGGGGTTCTCCACGACCATGCGTACGGCCGCGGCGACCTCGCGCAGGTTGTGTGGAGGGATGTTCGTGCTCATCCCGACCGCGATCCCCGAGCTGCCGTTGACCAGCAGGTTCGGGAGGCGGGCCGGCAGCACCACCGGCTCCTCGAGGCGGCTGTCGAAGTTGGGCTGGAAGCCGACGGTTTCCTTCTCGATGTCGGCGAGCAGTTCCCCCGCCACGCGCGCGAGTCGGGCCTCGGTGTAGCGGTAGGCCGCAGCCGGATCGCCGTCGATCGACCCGAAGTTCCCCTGCCCGTCCACCAGCGGATAGCGCAGCGAGAAGTCCTGAACCATGCGCACCAGCGCGTCGTAGACGGCGGTGTCGCCGTGGGGATGGAACTTGCCCAGCACGTCCCCCACGACCGTAGCGCTCTTCTTGTAGGGCCGATCGGGGCCGAGCCCGAGCTGGTGCATGGCGTAGAGGATGCGCCGGTGCACGGGCTTGAGCCCGTCGCGGACGTCGGGGAGCGCGCGTTGCACGATCACGCTCATCGAGTAATCGAGGAACGACTGGCGCATCTCCTCTTCGATCAGGCGAGGAACGATCCGCTCTCGCGTCTGGGCCGACATTCGTTCTCCGGAAATCGAGGTCTGCGGACGGAGCGGGGGCCGGGCGGCCGCCCGCGGCTCGGTAGGATCTCAGAAACGAGAGACGGGGGCAAGCGCCCCTCGGGAACGCCGCGGGCCGCCGACGCCCACTGGCGCCGGCGGCCCGATTCTCGCGCGGTGGAACCGCCG
>RFGQ01000360.1 GCA_003695865.1 Gemmatimonadota bacterium
CTCGCGATGGGTCCTGCGTGACGTGCCCTTCACCACGCTGCTGGTGGTGTTCGCCGTCGTCGTTGGTGCGCTCCCGGGCCTGGCGATCGCCACCGAGCGGATCATGGGCCGGCGCCTGCGTCCCGACGGCCGCATTGCGGGCGCGATCCGCGCCGTCCTCGCCGCGTATTACCGGTTCTCGGGGGGCGTCCTCTACGTTCCCATCCAGTTCACGCTCTTCAGCCGCATCCCCAAGCGCATCGTATGGCCCGCCGCGGCGGTGGGCTTCGTGTCGCTCTTCGCGATCGTCGTGGGCGGAGAGGTGCTCAACCGGGGAGACCTGGCTTACTCCGCGAACGCGGTCCTTCCCTCGCGCGGCGGGGCCCGGTCGGTCGTCGCCGATCATTTCGAGACGACCCGCGATCCGGACTCGTGGGTCCCCTACATCCAGTCCGACATCGTGACGGGCCCCTACGTGCGGCTGGTGGTGCCGCTCGTGCCCCTCCAGTACGCGGACCGGCTCGCGGGCGTGTGTCCCGATCTGGAGCCCGTCGCGTCCGAAGGGCTCTTTTCGTTCTCGGCCGCCGATCCACCGCCCGACGCCGCCACCGAGGAGCGACTCCTCGCGTGCTTCGGCGCGATCTGGAGCCTGAGCCTCGACGGCGAGGCGATCGCGCCGGCCTGGGACTTCCTGTGGTCGGCCCGGCGGGGCCCCGCCGCCCTGCTCGCCTACCTCCCCACCGAGGGACTCGCCCCGGGCGCCCACGTGCTGCGCATCGAACGCATGCCGCGCCCGCCGGAGGGTGACGCTGCCCCGCCGGTCGAGGCGGGCGGCGCTCGAAGCCGCGCCGACGCCCCGAGCACCGACCGCCCCGCGATCTACCTCATCCGATTCCGGATCTGAGGAACGGGCCGGCGCCGATGGCGAGCGTGGCCTGACACGTCCCCCCCGGCGGGCGTAGTGGGTGCAGAGGCAGACGCCTCGAGCGACGAGGCGGAAGGGCGAATCGGAGGAGAGACGTGGCACCGAGCGACCCGTACGACGCGCTCGCCGCCTCTCTGCGCAGGGGTCCGGCGACGACGGAAGAGGCGGAGCACATGTTCCGGGACCTCGTCCGTGGGCTCAGCCGGCCCCTGCTCGCGTTCGCCTTCCGCTACACGGGCGACTGGGATTCGGCGCGAGACCTCGCCCAGGAGACGTGGGTTCGCGTCCACACCGCCTTCTCGACGTTCGACCCCGAGCAGTCGTTCCGCGCATGGCTGTATTCCATCCACCGCAACGTCTGCCGCGACCACGCGCGTCGCGCCCTTCGGCGCCGGGAGCAGCTCACGGACCCGGCTCAACTCGAGTCCCTCGCCCCAGCGAGCACAGGTGACGTCGACGCCGAACTGGAAACGCGGGATCTCGTGCTCCGCGCCGTGGCCGCAGCCGAGGCCCTGCCCGAGACGCAGCGCGAGGTCTTTATGCGGGTGGACGTGGAACAGGCCGACCAGCGTGAGACCGCCGCCGCGCTCGGGATCTCTCATGGAGCGCTGAGGACGCGACTCTACGCGGCCAGGAAGCGACTGGCCGAACTCCTCAGCCGCACCGCCACAGCGGACGGCGGCGACGCACAGGAGCAGTCGAAATGAGCAAGCAGCACGATCCAGCCACGAACGACGCCTGCGCGCAGTTCCACGAGCACCTCGACGCGCTCACGACCGGTGAGGCTCCGGCCGCGTCGCTGCGCACGCTGCTCGGCCACGCGGTCGCGTGCGAGGCGTGCGCGACGAGTCTGCGCCTGCAGCTCGTGTTCCGAGAGCGGGCCCTCCGGTCGGCGGCTGAGGATGTTCCGGGAGCCGTGGTCGACGACCTGCTGGGTGCCCTGGAGCCGACGCTGCAGGCGCCACCCTCGGGGGCGTCGCCCGGTGCGCTGACTCCGGCCGAAGCACCGAGCGGCCGCTCCACCTCGTCCGGGGACGCGCTGCCCTCGTCCCCTCCGCGGGCGGCCCGGGCATGGTTCGCCCGTCCGGTGCGCGGCCTCGCCGCGGCCTCCATCGCGTTGGCGCTCACCACCGCCGGCCTCGCCTACGAGGTGGTCCGGCTGCGACGCGAGATGCCCGCCGATCACCCGCCCGCTGCGGTCATGGAGCCGGCGCGCGGGAACGGGAGCGCCGCGGCACGCCGCCTGGCGCTCGCCGGCGTGATCGACAGGGAGGGGCGCATGACCCTGGCGGGCGCGCGCGCGCGGCTGGCGCGCATTCCGGGCGATCGTGTCGTCCTGCGTGCCGGCGACATCGCCCGCCTCCGGCGCGCGGCACGCACGTCGCCGGTGCTGCGCCGGCTGGCCCGCAGCCTGGGCGCGAGGTCCGAGGTGAGGGCCGAAGACCTCGTCCGCGCCATCGACGACCTCGGCACGGACCTCGACACGACGCTGCCCGTCTCCCGTCTGCTCGACCTCGTCGGATGAGGGCGCGGGAGCGGCACCATCACAACAACGCGTCGGCGCGGTCCGTCCGGGGCCGAGCCGTGAAGGAGATGAAACGATGAGACTCGCCAAGCCCAGCGCCTTCGCGGCGCGTCTGACCACCGCGCTCCTGATCACCGTCCTCGGATCGGGATGCCTGGAATACACCCTCGACACGACCCTGCGTGACGATGGCTCGGGCGTTCGCGAGACGCGACTCGAGCTGACCGGCCACGACGACATCGACCTGTCCGCCGACGACTTCCGGCGGTTGACGCACGTGAGCGAGGCGGAAGGCTGGGAGCACCGGGTGCGGCTCGACGATGACGGCGACACGGTGCACGTCTTCGTTCGGGCCCTGCGGATCGGAGCTCTGCGGGACTGGGAACGTGCTTCGGGCACGTTCCTGATCGACGGTGCGGTCGAGCAGCGGGCGGCGGCCGATCGCGACCGCCCGGTGCGCTTCCAGAACCGCATCGCGGTGCGCCGGACGGAGGAGAGCGGAGGCAGCGTCGGGTTCGAGCTCCGTGAGACGTTTTCGTGGACCGGTGCGATCGACGCGATGGTGTCGTTCTTCGTCGACGACCTGGATCGTCGCCTCGGCGAGCAGCTCCCCGGACTGTCGGCGGCGGGACGGGGCGAGATCGTCGGCATGACCCGCGCCCGGCTGAGCGACGCGGTGCGAGACGGTCTGCTGCTCGGTGAGAGCGATCAGGAGGAAGCGCTGGCCGACCTGGCGCGTCGGACCGCGCAGGAAGCCGTGTCCGGCCGCCGGGCGGGAGCCGCTCTGCCCACGGAGGCCCAGGTCGAAGCGGTCCTGCTGGAGACGTTCGCCGACGCGGAGGAGCGCCTCACCGACTACGTGGAGCAGAGATTCCCGGGCATCCTCCTCGCGGTGAACAGCGAGGTCGTGTACCGCCTCAGGCTGCCCGGAACGATTCTCCGGACCAACGCCGACGAGACGGAGGACGGCGCGCTGGTATGGCGCTTTTCGCCGGCGGACGCGCTCACCGCACCGATCGAGATCGTTGCGGTGTCGCGCCTTCAGGACGGGAAGTGACCGGTGGGGCACTTTTGGCGAGAAGCAGGGTAGAAGGGTCGCTGTACGTCTCTGCGCCGCGCTCGTGCGTGTCCGCGGAGCGTTCTCGATTCAGCCGAGCTTCCGGAGGCCTCACCATTTCGTCGATCGCCACGCAGGTTCCGACCCCGACCCGCCCCGTGAGCCCCCGGTCCCGGGAAGCCCGGCCGACCGCGCTGAAGCTCGCCACGCTCGCGCTCGAGTGGCTCGAGCAGAACCGCAGGCTGAAGGTACGC
>RFGQ01000037.1 GCA_003695865.1 Gemmatimonadota bacterium
CCGGGGCCTCGGGCCGGCGAGCCGCGACTGCGCCGTCCGGACCTTCCCCCGGTCGCGCCCCGCGCTGGCCCGTGGGGATGCCCGCCGCGTCGACGCACTCCTCTTCGGGGCTCGCGCTCGTGGCCTGCACCGCGAACTGCGGGAGCACGCCGTTGACGCCGAGGTCCACTCGAGAGCCGTCGGGGAGCTGCTGGCCCACCAGCAGGAAGTCCCGGTACCGCGGGCTGCTGCCGCCGAAGGTGGGCTTCTCGTGGCAGGCGGCGCAGAAGGTCACGTTGAAGTGGGGGCCCAGGCCGTCGGCGGGCGTGAACCGGCGGGTGGCGACGGCTTCCCCGCGGGCGAAGATCGCCCGCTGGTCGTCCGTGGCCGAGGGGAGCGGTTCCCCCAGCCGCGCGGCGAAGATGTCCTCGGCGAGCTGCGGCTCGTCCTTGGGGCACCCCCCGGCGAGGAGCGCGACGACGGTAGCGACGCAGATGAGCGGGCGCGATGGCATGGGCTGACGGAGCATACGTAGGTTCACACGACCCTATCGGAAAGCAAACGCCGGGCCGGCCTCGGCTGTGTCGAAGTGTGCCGACGCCAGAGCCCATCTCGACAACCGCGGCAAGCCCGGCCCATCCCGCCCGATGAGGCGCCGGAATGCTATTTTCAGCAGCCTGCTAAGGGGTGTGGATCGGGTCGGGCGGTGGGAGCTCGAGCTCCGGCGGAGGCGGACCGTCGACCCTATCTGCGGGCCGCAGCCCCGCCAGATCGCCGATCACGACCCCCTCGTCGTCGGTGAAGATCGACTCGCGCCCGAACACCGTGTAGACGCGCACCCGGCGGCCCATCGACGGCTCGTCGCGGTCGGGATCCCGACGCAGCGCCACGACGTCGATGCGTTCCACCAGCTGTCGGAAGTCGAGGACGGGCCCGCGGACCACCTCCCCCACCTCGAGGTCTCGGCCCTGTGCCCAGATCCATGCGCTGATCAGCCCTCGGCCCGGGCCGATGACCGCCACGGGGGTGCTGCCGTTGAACACGCGATGCTCGACGCCCTCCACGTCGGGCCCCGAGCGGCTCATCGTGGGTGGGTGGTTGCGGAGCTCGTAGAGGCGGATGTCCGGCGGATGCTCGGCGAGGTCCACGCCGGGAAGGGCCATCCGCTTCCAGGCACGCAGGGGCCGCCAGTCCAGGTCGAAGATGACCTCGACGTCGGATACCTGGTAGCGCCACTGCTGACGCACCGTCGCGACGTAGACGCACCCGCGACGCTCGAAGCGGAAGTGCTCGTAGGTGGACTTCTCCAGGGCGAAGGGCCCCGCCCGCAGCCTGCCCTCGGCCACGACCTCTCCCTCGGGAAGCGGCTGCCCGTCGCAGGTCGGGTAAGGGTGCACGGGCACCGAGGCCACCGGCCGCCGCTTCATGCACCCCTCGCAGCTCGCGACGAGCACCAAAACGGCGAGCGCCCCGGCGCAGGCTGCGACCGGGGCCCCCTTCCGTCGGACGAGCCGCGTCACTCGCCCTCGTTCGCCTCCTCGGCCTGGGCCTCGGCCCCCGCCGCCGGCGCTGC
>RFGQ01000361.1 GCA_003695865.1 Gemmatimonadota bacterium
CTGGCCGTGGCGCGCGCCGTCGAGGCCGCGGCCCCCGGCCTGTGCGTCGGCCTGAAGTGGCCGAACGACCTGCTGGTGGGCGGGCGCAAGGTGTGCGGCATCCTGTGTGAAACCGCCGAGCGCGGGCGCGTGATCGTGGGGGTGGGGCTCAACGTGCGGGTGCGCCCGCTCGACCTACCCCCCGAGGTGCGGGCGCGCGCCACGGCCCTGGAGGCGGCGGCCGGTCGCCCGCTCCGTGTGGCCGACGTGGCCGACCGGGTGGTGCCGGCCGTCGTGGCGGCCGCCACCGGGGCCGGCGACCGTCTGGACGAGGCCGCCCTCGCCGAGCTCGGCCGCCGCGACGTGCTGCGGGGGAGGCGGGTGCGCACCGAAGCGGGCGTGATGGGCGCGGCCGAGGGGATCGCGCCCGACGGCGGGCTCTCCGTGCGGGACGGGTCGGGGGTGGTGCACACCGTGCGGGCGGGTGGGGTCGAGGCGATCGATGAGGTCGGGGCGCCCTGAGCGCACGCCGGCCGGGACCAGCCGTGGAGGAGCCATGGACCTGTTGATCGACGTGGGCAACAGCGAGACGGTGGTCGGGCTGGGCGAGCCCGGAGGCGAAGCGCTCGCCGAGCACTGGCGGGTGAGCACGGGCGTGCCGCGCACGGCGGACGAATGGGCCCTGCTGCTGCGCCAGCTCCTCGCGGATGCCGGGCTCGCGCCTGCGGGGCTGCGCCATGCCGTGCTGGGCTCGGTCGTGCCCGCGGCCACCACGGGCCTGCGGGCGGGGCTGGAGCGCCTGGGCGTGCGCGCGCTCGTGGTCGACGGCGCTGCCCGGTTGCCCATCCGCCTCGAGGTCGACGAGCCCCGCACGGTGGGCGCCGACCGTATCGTGAACACGCTGGCGGCGAAGGTCCGCTACGGACGCGACACCGTAGTGGTCGACCTCGGTACGGCGACGACCTTCGACTGCATCACCGCCGACGGCGTGTTCGTGGGCGGCGTGATCGCGCCCGGGGTGCAGGCCGGGCTCGACTGGCTGGCGCGGCGCACGGCCAAGCTGCCGCGCGTGGAGTTCGCGCCGCCGGGCTCCGTGGTGGGTCGACGCACCGAGACCTGCATGCAGAGCGGGCTCTTCTACGGCGTGGTCGACGCCGTGGACGGGATCGTGCGCCGCATCCGGGCCACCTGGGAGGGGCGCGATCCGCTCGTGGTGGCCACTGGCGGCTACGCCGAACTCGTGGGTGCCCACTGCGACACGGTGCAGGTCGTCGAGCCGTTCCTGACGCTCCACGGACTCGCTCTGGCGGGCGAACACATGGCGGCGCAGACGTAGCCCGGGCCCGCCTGACGCCGGCCCAGGTCTCACCACCCCCGTCCCGGCGGGCTCATGCGCGGTCCGGTCGCCATCGCGTGGCGGCGGGGCCCCTACCGTGCGCGGCCTCGAGAGCGCGGAACTCACTCACGGGATCTTGCCTGGAACACGCTGAGGTATATCTTACGAGCGTGTGATTAGCACTCACCGGTAGTGAGTGCCAACAAACCGACGTAAAGGTAGTTCTACCAGGCACTTAAGGAGGAGGCAGGTCGCATGTCCACGAAGGCTGCAACCAAGATCCAGCCGCTGGCGGACCGCGTCGTGGTCAAGGCCCTCGAAGAGGCCGAGCAGATGCGGGGCGGGCTGTACATCCCCGATACCGCCAAGGAGAAGCCCCAGCAGGGCGAGATCATCGCGGTCGGTCCTGGCAAGCTCTCGGAGGAGGGCAACCGCGTGCCGATGGACGTCGAGGTCGGCCAGAAGGTGCTGTACGGGAAGTACAGCGGCACCGAGGTGACCGTCGACGGCGAGGAGTACCTGATCCTGCGCGAGGCCGACATCCTGGCCGTGATCGGCTGAGGCCGGTCGCCGCGCTGGACCGAACGACACGAAAGCATTCAGCCCACTCAGTCAGGAGAACCAGACGATGGCTGCGAAGGAACTCGGATTCGACGTCGAGGCGCGTGCGCGTCTCAAGGCCGGCGTCGACAAGCTGGCTCAGGCCGTGAAGGTGACGCTCGGCCCCAAGGGCCGGAACGTGGTGCTCGATCGCAAGTTCGGCTCGCCGACCGTGACCAAGGACGGCGTGTCGGTCGCCAAGGAGATCGAGCTGGAGGATCCGGTCGAGAACATGGGCGCCCAGATGGTCAAGGAGGTCGCCACCAAGACGTCCGACGTCGCGGGTGACGGCACCACGACCGCCACGGTGCTCGCTCAGGCGATCTTCGCCGAGGGTCTCAAGAACGTCACCGCCGGCAGCAACCCCATGGGGATCCGCCGGGGCATCGACAAGGCCGTCGAGAAGGTCGTGGCGGCCCTGAAGGACCTCTCGGTCGAGACCCAGGGCAAGAAGGAGATCTCGCAGGTCGGCACGATCTCGGCCAACAACGACCCCGAGATCGGTGAGCTGATCGCCGACGCGATGGAGAAGGTCGGTAAGGACGGCGTGATCACGGTCGAGGAGGCCCGCGGCCTCGAGACCACGCTCGAGACGGTCGAGGGCATGCAGTTCGACCGCGGCTACCTGTCGCCGTACTTCGTGACCGATCCCGAGCGCATGGAGGCCGTGCTCGAGGACGCGATGGTGCTCGTGCACGACAAGAAGATCTCGTCGATGAAGGACCTGCTGCCCATCCTCGAGAAGGTCGCGCAGATGGGCAAGCCGCTCCTGATCATCGCCGAGGATGTCGAGGGCGAGGCGCTGGCCACGCTGGTGGTCAACAAGCTGCGCGGC
>RFGQ01000362.1 GCA_003695865.1 Gemmatimonadota bacterium
ACGCGGTGCAGGCCCTCACGGAGCTCGCAGGCCGGCTCGACGAAGAAACGATGCGCGCCTGGAACCGTCGGGTGGAGGTGGACGGCGAAGCGATCGAGGTGGTCGCCCGCGACGCTCTGGCATCGCTCGGCCTGATCGAAGGCCCCGCGCTGCGTGTGGTGCGGCGCGAAGCCGTCCCCCGCGTCGACATCGTGGCCTATCTGTGGGCCCGACGGACGGAGATCGGACAGCTCACGCTGCGCCACCTGCTGCTGGTAGGGCTCTCCCTGGCTGCGGCAATCCTCTTCGCGGTGCCGCTGGGCCTGATTCTCGAACGAGCGCGGCTCGGCGCGGAGTCGGTCATCCGCCTCATCGGCCTGCTGCAGACGATTCCCAGCATCGCGCTGCTCGCCTTCATGATCCCGCTGCTGGGGATCGGCGTGACCCCGGCGCTGGTGGCCCTGTTCCTCTACTCGCTCTTCCCGATCGTGCGAAACACCTACACGGGCCTCAGGGACGCGGATCCGGCGGCCGTGGACTCGGCCCGCTCGCTCGGCATGACCGAGGGCCAGATCCTGCGCTACGTGCGTCTGCCGCTCGCCACGCCCGTGATCATGGCCGGTATACGCACGGCGGGGGTGATCACGGTGGGGACGGCCACGCTGGCCGCGTTCATCGGTGCGGGGGGACTCGGCGACCCGATCGTGTCGGGTCTGGCGCTCAGCGACGTGCCGATGATCCTCTCGGGCGCCGTCCCGGCGGCGCTCCTCGCGCTCCTCGTCGACGGCTTGCTCGCGCTTCTGGAGTGGGTCGTCACGCCGCGGGGGGCCGGGGCGCGCTGAATCGTCCGTAGCCCCGTCCCGGGACGCGGCCGTCCTCCGTCGTAGGGCCGGTGCGGGTCGCACCGGGCAGCCGGCGGGCGCGGCTCAGCCGCCGCTCACGCGGCGCAGCGGCCCCCTCGCTCGGGCGTTCAGCAGGCGGCGCAGACGTACCCGCAGTATGTCTTTCTTCACCGGCTTCACCAGGAAGTCCGACGCACCCAGTTCCAGGCCCCGCACCTCCGACGTGGGATCGGAGTCGGCCGTGAGGAAGATCACCGGGGTGTCGAGACCTTTCTGGGTCATGATCTCGAGGAGCTTGAGCCCGTCCAGGTTGGGCATGCAGACGTCCGAAAGCACCACGTCGAACTCCGCGCGGCCGAGCAGCATGAGCGCCTCGATGCCGTCTTCGGCCGAGGCCACCTCGTAGCCGCACGACTTGAGCAGGGCCTCCAGGTAGACACGGGTCGTCGGGTCGTCGTCGACGACGAGCACGGAGGCGTTCCCTTCGTCGGCCTCGGGGCCCGCCCCGTCCGCGCCCTCGCCGGCGGCGGGAGCGTTCGTGTCGAGGGCGGCGATGGCCGCTCGCACCTCGGGCCGGGCCGGACCGGGCCCTGCCCGCTCCTCGTCGTCGCCGCCTGCGGGAGGGGTACCGGGCAGACCTTCCGCCGCCGACACCTGCGGCGCGGGCGACGGTTCACCGGGGCGAACCGCACCGAACCGCACCTCTTCGATGAGCACCTGCTCGTAGGCGTCGCGCGGCGAGATGACGTGGTCGACCACTTTCTGAATGGCGTGGTTCGACACCAGGTAGTCGCCCCTGGACTGGGCGAAGTGGCGGATCTCGGCGATCGGAGCACCCTCACGGACCAGGCGCGTGATATCGCGGTCGAAGCGCAGGATCTCGTAGATGCCCTCGCGCCCGTGGTAGCCCGTTTGACGACAGGCCGGGCAGCCGACCGGCTCGGCGACCTCACGAGGAAGCTCCGCGCAGAAGGGCGCGAGCAGTTCGGCTTCCTCTTCGTGCAGAGGCCGGATGCGTCGGCAACGCTCGCAGAGCCGCTTGACCAACTTCTGGGCTACGACGCCGAGCGTGGCGTCGGCCATCGCCCCCCGCTCGATTCCCAGACGCTCGAGCCGGAAGACCGCGGTGGTGGCGTTGGACGAGTGCAGACTCGAGAGGGTCAGGTGCCCCGACGACGCGAACTCGAGCGCCGCCTTGGCCGAGAACAGGTCGCGGATTTCGCCGATGAGGAGGATGTCGGGATCCTGGCGCACGGCCGACTTGAGCAACGACTCGAACGTCACGCCGGCCTTCTCGTTCACCTGCTGCTGGTTCGCGAAGGGAATGCGGTACTCGACGGGGTCTTCGACGGTGATCACGCTGCGCCGGCGGCCGTCGATCTGGCTCAGGAGGCTGAAGATCGTGGTCGATTTGCCGGAGCCGGTGGGCCCCACCACGAGCACCAGCCCGTGCGTGCGCGAGGCGAACTCGAGCATCGTGCGCTCCTGCTCCTCGGTCATGCCGAGTTCACCGAGCGAGAGCGGTTTCTGGAGTGGCTCGATGAGCCGGATCACGAGGCTCTCGCCGTCGGGCGTCGAGGTCGTCGCCAGGCGTAGTTTGAAGCGGCGCCCGAGGATCGCCGCCTCCATGGCTCCGTCCTGGGGCTTGCGGCGCTCCGCCACGTCGAGGTGCCCGAGGGCCTTGAAGCGGGCGATGAGCTTGGCCGAGCGGTCGGCGCTCACCTCGCGCACCGCCTCGAGGTCGCCGTCGACGCGGAAGCGGATCACCGCGCGCTCGCCCTTGGGCTCGATGTGGATGTCGCTCGCGCGGTCCGAAACCGCTCGGCGAAGCAACTCGTTGGCGAGCGTCATGACGTCGGTGGCCGCCTCGTCGAGCGAGTGCTCCACGTCGAGCAGCGCGGGCTCCGTGACGTCGTCGACCGTCACCGTGGGCGCCTCGGCGGCGCCCTCGCTGCGGGCGCCCTCGCCGTAGGCGAAGTAGCCCCGGATCGTCTCGGGTTCGCTGATCGCGATCGGCGGCACCCTCTCGCCGTGGATACGCAGCAGGGTCTCGGCGACGTCCCAGTCGAAGGGATCGGCCACCACCACCCCCTCGCCCTCGGGTCCGCGCACCGGCACCACCCGGTGACGTTCACAGAAGGGCCGGGGCAGGACGTCGTCCGTGACCTGGTCCGGATCGATCCCCGCGAGATAGGGCACGCGCAGGAAGTCGGCGATATACTGGGCGAGCTGCCGCTCACTCAGGCGCAGGATGTCGGAAAGCGCGTACACCGTGCCGGGTCGTGCTTCGGCCAGGGCGGCTTCGCCGGCCGGACTGAGCACGAGTTGATCGCGCAAGAACGCTTTGAGCAGCTGGAAGGTGGCGGGCCGGGTCCAGTCGTGGGCGGCGAGCGCCACCAGGCCCTCGGACAGGGCTTCCGTGGTCCTCAGGCTTCGGGGGGCGGGCTCGGCGGCCCCTGCACCGCCGCCGCGGGGCAGATGGCGCAACACCGTCTCGACCAGCTCCGAGGGCTCGAAAGGCTTCTTGAGCAGGCCCACGGCCCCGGCCCTCTCCGCCCGCCGCCGGTCCCCTTCGTCACCCAGCGCCGTGACGAACAGCACCGGCACCCGGGAGAGCGCGGGCCGTTCGCGCAGCCGCTTGCACAGCTCGTAGCCGTCCATGCCGGGCATGACCACGTCGAGCAGGCACAGGTCGGGCCGCGGCTTGAGGTCGAGTTCGAGGGCCGCGGCGCCGCTGGGTGCCACGTGCAGCACCAGCCCCTCGCGCTCGAGCACGCGCCGGGCCACGTCGCGCACGGCGGGGTCGTCGTCCACGAGCAGGACGACGCCTCCCCCTGCGGGGGCGTCTTCTCGGGCAGAGACGGCCCGCTCCTCGGGGCTGGCCATTCCGTGTGCGGCTCCCTGATCTCGTCCGGCTGAGTCCCGGGGCGATCCCGGCTCCCCCCGAGGATCGGCGGAGGCGGGGCTACGCTTTAGCTGTCTCCGTTCCCGCGTCGACGCTTCCGAGGGGCCGGTCGGGGCGCCCGCGGCGAGCCGGCGCCGGCGGCTGCGATTGCCCCGCCCGCGGGCGGGGCGCACCTTGGGGCCCGACCCGGATGAGCGGAGGAGCGGTGACCGAGATCGACGGAGCGCACGCGTGACGGACCACAGCGAAACCGATCCTGCCACACCCCCGTCCCCGTCCGCCGACGCCTCCGGCGAGCGTGGAGGCGCCGGAAACGCGTCCGCCGCCGGCCCGCCGACCCACACGCCGGCCGCGAGGCGGTCGGGCCGGGACGGCGCCGCCGGGTCCGCTGCGCCGGGCCCGGCGCGCTCGCGTGCGGTCGGCCCCGTCCCTCCCGGCCCGGATCCCGCCCGTCCACTGCGCCTCGCGCTTGCCCTCGTGCTCCTTGCGTTCGCCTACGCGCCGCTGTTCCGCGTTCTCGACACGGCGGCCGAAGCTCCCTTCCGGCAGGCCAGCGTCGAGATCGCCGAAGTCACGCTCGAGCTGGCCTGGTGGGGCACCGCAGTGACGGTGCTGCTGAGCGTGCTGCTGGCGCGCCTGTGGCCGGCGGGAGGCCGGCGGGTTCTCTCGACCCTGGGGCGCGCCCTCGCCCGACCCGGCCCGCGGGCCTTCGCGCTCGCTGCGGGCGCGCTCGCGCTCACCCTGGCCTTCGCCGCCTGGGCTCTGCTCTACGACGGTCTCTATACGAACGTCGACGAGATCGCATCGGCGATCCACGCCCGCGCCCTTGCAGGAGGCCGACTCGGCCTGCCGCTCCCGGCGCCGGCCGAGTTCTGGCTGATCCCGAACACGCTGGTCGTGGCCGAGGGCTGGGTGTCGCAGTACCCCCCGACGCACCTGCTCTTCATGGCGCTGTTCCATGTGCTGGGAGCGCCGGGCCTGGTGGGGCCGGCCCTGTTCGGCGGGGGCGTGTGGCTGCTGGCGCTCGCCCTGCCGCGCCTGCTGCCCGACACGCCCCCCCTGCCCGTCCGCGCGGCCGTGCTGCTGAGCGCCGCCAGTCCGTTCCTGGTCTTTCTCGCCGGCGGAGCCCTCAGCCACCTGACCGCGGGCGCGGCGGCCACCGCGGCGCTCTACGCGGCTCTGCGTGCCCGAGACGGACGGGCCTGGTGGGCGGCCGCCGCGGGCCTGGCGGTGGGCGTCATGGTCGCGGCTCGGCCCCTCGTCGGGCTCATCCTGGGTACCGTGCTGACCGCGGGGGTGTGGGCGGGGATGCTCGCGGCGGGCCGTCTGCGCGCCTGGTCCGCCCGCGTCGGCTGGCTGCTCGTCGGCGGTGCCCCGATGGCGGTGCTGCTCGGCTGGTTCAACGCGCGGCTCTTCGGCGGCCCGACGACCTTCGGGTACCTCGCCGCCTTCGGCCAAGACCACGCCCTCGGCTTTCACCGCGACCCGTGGGGGTACCGCTACGGCCCGGCCGAGGCGCTGGGCTTCACCAGCACGGACCTGCTCGCCGCGGGGGTCCAGTTCCTCGAGACGGCGTTGCCCCTCACGGCCGCCGTGGCGGTGCTGCTGCTCGTCGCGCGCCGCCTGCCCCGCGGCGCGGGGGTGCTGCTCGCCTGGGCGCTGCTCCCCGTGGCCGGCAACGCGCTCTACTGGTTTCACGCCTCCCGCATGCTCTACGAGGCCGCGCCCGCATGGATCGCGCTGGCCGTGCTCGGCGTGGCCGCTGCGGCCCGCGCGGGGGACGACTCGGGCCCGTTGCGCCGCGCGCTCGCGGCGGGCGTGCCCTGGGCCGTCGTGATCTCGCTCGTGGGCGCGCTCGCGCTCGGCGTGCCCACGCGGGCGCGCTCCTACACCTGGAGCGACGAGACGCGGGCGCGCATCACGCCGCCCGCGCCGCCGGGCGAGACCCCGGCGCTCGTCTTCGTCCACACGTCGTGGAACGAGCGTCTCAGCGCGCGACTGCAGGGCGCGGGCGGCATGCGGCAGGACAGCGTCATCTCGGCGCTGCGGCGCAATACGAACTGCGCACTCGACCGGTTCGCCCGCTTCCGCGAGGGCCTGGGTCCCCCCGCGGCGGACGTCGACCTGGTGCAGGACGAGGGCACCCCACCCGGCATCGTGCGGCGTACGCTGGTGCCCGGCAGCACCGTTCGAACCCGCGCCGGCGAGGTCGTGGACGACGTGTGCCTGCGGGAGCTGCGGGCCGACCGCTTCGGGGTGGTCGCCCTCGCACCCCTGGTCTGGCAGGGCGACCTCCCGGGCGACGAGCGCGGGCGCCCGCTGTTCGTCCGCGACTTCGGTCCCGAGCGGAATCGTGCGCTGCTCGAGACCTACCCGGGCCGCGAGCCCTGGGTGTTCGTGCCGAAGGGACCCGAGCGGACCCCCGAGCTCGTGCCCTACGACGAGGCGATGGCGGTGCTGTGGGGCGGCTGACGCCGCCCGGGCCGCCGCGCCGGCGACGCGTCGCAGCCCGGCCTCACCGGGCTGCCCGCAGCCGCCGCAGCCGCACCATCGACACGATCCCGAGGACCGGACCCACAGCCAGCATCGCGTAGGCCGGCCCCCAACCGACGCGGTCGGCCACGCCGGCCACCAACTGGATCGACACGGTCGTGAGCAGAAAGCCCACCGAGGTCTGGAGCGTCAGCGCGGTGCCCACCGCGTCGGCCGGGGCGACCTCGGTCACCACCGCGCTGAACTGGGCCGAGTCGGCCACGATCGTGAACCCCCAGACGAGCGCGAGCCCGACCACCAGCCACGTGGGACCGCCGGTGAGCCAGCCCAGCGTGAGCGCGCAGGAGCCCGAGATTGCCATCATCCAGATCGTCGTGCGCTCCCGTCCCCACGCGTCCGCCCAGCGTCCGGCCAGATACGCGCCCGGGCCGCCCGCCGCGATCATCGCGAACGCGGCCAGGTCGGCCCTGGGGCCGTGGCCCAGCACCCGGTCGAAGAACAGGCCGATCGAAGCCCAGGCCGCGTAGAGCTCCCACATGTGACCCAGGTAGCCGCCGGTGGCCAGGCGCGTGGGCCGGTCGCGCACCACCCGCCCCACCAGCCCCCACGAGAAGCGTGTGCGCGGGAAGGGATACGGACCGTCGCGGTAGAATGCGCCGACGAGCACTCCCCCGAGCAGCGCGCCGGCCGAGGAGCCGAGCAGCACGGGCTCGAGCGCCGCGCCGTCGATCAGCTTGAGCACGTAGGGCGTGGCCTTGCCGATCGTCAGGGCTCCCACGACGGCGCCGATCGCCATGCCGCGCGCGGCCCGGAACCAGGTGGCCATCATCTTCATCGACGGCGGATACACGCCCGCGAGAAAGAAGCCCGTCAGAAGGCGGGCTACCAGGGCCCACCCGAACCCCGGAGCGACGAGGACCGCCGCGTTGGCGAGCGCGGCCGCGGCTGCCGAGGCCGCGAAGTAGGCCCGCGCCGGCACGATGTCGGCGAGGTTGAGGAGCGCGGCGATCGCCGTCCCCAGCACGAACCCGAGCTGCACGACGGTCGTGAGCAGGGCGACCTGCTCCGCGTCCAGGTCCCAGCGGGCGGCGAGTTCGGCGCCCACCGCCGAGGCGGTGAGCCAGACCGACATCCCCAGAAGGACCGCGAACGAGACGAGCAGGAGCGCCGGCCAGCGGCCCGGGTGCCGGTCGGCCTCGGGTGCGCGCACCCGCTCAGCCCCCGAAGACGTTGCGGACCACGAACCAGAGGTTCGCGGGCCGCTCCGCGAGCCTGCGCATGTACCAGGGGAACCAGGCCTCTCCGTAGCTGATCAGCACGCGTACGGTGTGCCCTTCGCGGGCCAGGCGCTCCTGATGCGTCGTGCCGATGCCGTAGAGCATCTGCACCTCGAGGTCACCGCGGCTCAGCCCCCGCTCGGCGGCCGCGGCGCGCAGGCGTTCGACGAGGCGCATGTCGTGGGTGCCGAAGGCGACCCGGATGCCGTCGTCGCGCACCGCATCGAGCAGGATCACGCCCAGTCGCGCGTACTGCTCGTCGACGTCCCGTTTGCGCGGGAACGCCACGTCGGCCGCCTCCCGATACGCTCCCTTCACCAGACGGATGGCGGGCCGCAGCGGGAGCAGTCCCTTCAGGTCGCCTTCGGTCCGGTAGAGGTAAGCCTGCAGGCACAGGCCCACGCCCTCGAACTCACCCCGCACGGCCCGGTAGAGCTCGAGAGTGGCATCGACGTAGGCGCTGCTCTCCATGTCGATCCACACCATCGTGCCCGCCTGCGACGCCGTGTTGAGGATGGCCCGCAGGTTCGCCTCGGCGAGCTCCGCTCCCAGATCGAGCCCGAGCTGAGTGGGCTTGACCGAGATCTCGGCGTCGTAGCGGCGTTCGACAACGGCCTTGAGCACCCGTTGGTAGTGTTCGACGACGGCGACGCTCTCGGCCGGCTCGGTGACGTTCTCGCCCAGCAGCGTGAGCACCGTGCCGATGCGCCGCTGCATGAGCTCCCGCGTGGCGCGAAACGCGTCGTCCATCGTCTCGCCCGGCATGAAGCGGCGCGTGGCTCTTCGCACGAATCCGAAGCGCGGCAGCCTGCGTGCGAGGAACGGATTCGTCGACGCCCAGAGCAGGACCCCTCGTAGCACCCTCGCCTCCGATCAGGGAACCCCCGGTCCGCCCCCGACTTCCAGGGGTTCGACCGGGGGGAAAGGAGTGAAACCCGAAGCGGCGAGCGCGTCGCTGTAAGGGCGCACCAGCCGGTCGTAGAGCTCGTTGACCCGCGTCACCAGGTCGGACGCCGCGGCGCGGGCCTGCGCCATCAGGATCCGCTCGTTCGCGGTCGGCTGCCCCACACCCCCCTGCAGCGTACCGAGCTGGCGGCGGGCGCGGAGGCCGGGCACGCCCGATCGCCCGCAGATGCCCTGACAGGCGGGGCCGGTGAAGAGCGCCTCGCGCGCGGTCGTCACGGAATCCAACACGGCGCTCCCTTGCCGGGCCAGCGCAGCTGCGGTGCTGTCG
>RFGQ01000363.1 GCA_003695865.1 Gemmatimonadota bacterium
AGCATCTCGACGTGCTCGAAGCGCTCGCGCATGAGCGCCTCGAGCTCGGGGCGGTCGAACTCCTGCGTGTGGTAGGGATTGTGGATCACCCCGTCGGGGCTCTGCACCGGCCGGTTGGGCGTCGACAGCAACAGCAGGCCGTCGGGGCGCAGCACGCGGGCGAACTCGGCGAGCATCTCGCGGTAGCGCGTGGTGTGCTCGAGGGTCTCGAACGAGACGACGAGGTCCAGGCTGGCGTCGGCGAGCGCGAGCCGCGTGCCGTCCATGCGCACGAAGACGAGGGCGCGAGCCTCAGCTGGGAGTCTTCGCCCGCCGTCGGAGGCCGCAGCCGGAACGCCCTCGAACTCGCGGGCGCCTTCCACGAGCGCGCCGTGGTCCAGGTCGGCCGCGACCACACGCGCGCCCGCATCCGCGAGTGCGGCGGCACCGAAGCCCGTGCCGCAGGCCAGATCGAGCACCCGCCAACCTTCCCGCACGTGCTCGCGGGCCCAGGCGTAGCGGTGCGCGTGCTCGCCCCACCAGGGGCTCGGCACGTCGTGGCGCAGGCGCTCGTCCGACAAGGGCGTCCTCAGTCGGCCGGGTGCGGCACCGCGGCCCCGGGGCCGGCCACCCGCAGCCGCTCGATGGTGCAGCGCACCACGAACGCGTCCACCGACCCGTGTGTCTCCAGGTACTCGTCCAGCGCCCGGCGCGCCTCCTGCGAGCGCTCGCCCTCCACCAGCACCACCGCGTGCGCCTCGGTGCCCCGCAGCGCCCGGGCGAGCGCGTCGGGCCGGCCGTAGACCGGATAGCCCTTGAAGTGCGTGAGCGGCGAGGCCGCGCTCGGATCGGCCAGCGCCACCGGCCTCAGCCCCGCGAGTCTGCGGTCCACGATCCACGAGAAAGCCGGGCCGATGTCGTCGACGGCTCCCAGCACCACCACGGGCACGCCCATGCTCGACCACCGCTGCAGGGCGCCCTCCATGAAGCGGAAGCTGAAGCGGGCCGCCCCGGTGAGCGCGGTGCACACGAGCAGGTCGACCAGCACGACGCCGCGCGACAGACCCACGCGCTGGACGAGGAGCAGGATCGACACCGTGAGGAGCGTGCCCAGCAGGTTCGCCCGCACGACGCGCAGCGAATCGCTGAGCCCGAAGAAGCGCAGCCGCGGCCGGTAGACCCCCGCCGCCGCGAACGCGGCCACCTTGGCCGCGATCACGATCACCAGCGTGCTGCGGAAGTAGGGCAGCTCGGCCGGCAGCTGATCGGCGTCCCAGCGGATGACGTAGGCCGCGTAGTAGGCGAGCCCGATGAGGAAGACGTCGAGTCCGATGAGCAGCAGGGGGAAGCGCTCGTGCAGCTCCCGAAGGCGTCGGTAGCGCTGCACCGACTCACCGTTCTCGGCCGCGCCCGCCTCGGCGCGCTGCATGCGCTGAAGCAGCAGGAACGCGCCCAGCAGCGAAAGGCCCGCCACCAGCACGCCGCCCAGCACGAGTGCCGTCGTCCGCTCCACGGTGCGCACGAAGAGGCCGACCACGCCGCCGGCCGCGGCCAGGCTCCACAGGATCCACAGCGCCCGCTCCTCCGACACGCCGAGCGCCACGAGCCCGTGCGACGTGTGGTCGCGCCCGCCCTCGGCCACCGGACGCCCTTCGAGCATGCGCGCGATCGTGACGAAGGTGGTGTCGAGGATGGGGATGGCGAGCACGATCGCCGGCACCGCCACCACCGCCACCAGCCCGCGGGACAGACC
>RFGQ01000364.1 GCA_003695865.1 Gemmatimonadota bacterium
CCTCCGCCGCCCGCCGCACGCATCCCGGCCGACCCGGCCGACCCGCCCCAGGTTCACCCCGCCCTGCAACAGATTATTAGACTGTGTAAAGATCCTTAAACCCCCGGGTCCCGCACTGAAGTCGCCTCCCCTGCGTCCGACAATCGGGTCGGGCGGCACACGGCCGCCGCGCATCCACCCAGGACTTCAGGCAGGGATGAGCATGAAGAAGGTCACCTGGATCATCGTGCTCGCCGGGGCGCTCGCGCAGCCGCTCTCGGCGCAATCGATCGGAGAACGACTCACCCTTCACGGGTTCCTCACGCAGGCCTACGCCGACGCGAGCGACTACCCGATCTTCGGCATTCCGCAGGAGGGCACCTCGGACCTGCGCGCCGCGGCGCTGCAGTTCGGGTACCGCATGTCGGACGACGACAAGTTCGTCGTGCAGCTCAGCCACACCCGTCTGGGCACCAGCCAGCTCGCGTCGCTCGAGGGCGACGTGGAGCTCGACTGGGGCTTCTACCAGCGCCGCTTCGGCGACGCGTCGCTGCGTGTGGGCAAGGTCCCCATGCCCCGCGGCCTCTTCAACGAGGTGCGTGACGTGGGCACCATCCTGCCCTTCTACCGGGCGCCCAAGACCGTGTACGGCGAAGGCGTCGAGACCATCGACGGCGCGGCGTTGAGCTATCAGGTGAACGCAGGCGACTGGGGCATCGAGCTGGGCGCCTACGGCGGCGGCTTCGAGATCGCGGGCCAGACCACGCTCGAGAGCGGCCTCATCGCGTTCGAGAGCCGGCTCACCTCGGCCTACGGCGGCCAGGTGATCGTCAACCTGCCCGTGCCCGGCGTGCGGGTGGGCGCCACCGGCGTGAAGGCCTCGATCTCGGAGAGTGAAGAGACCTACAGCCCGGCCACGGACGGCTTCTACATCTGGACAGCCTCGTTCGACGCCGCGCTCGACCGCGTGAGCCTGACGGCCGAGTACGAGAAGGCGCACCAGGAGAACGTGGTCGACTACAAGGCCTACTACGTGCGCGGCGGCGTGCGGCTGGCGGAAGGGCTGTGGCTGAACGCTCAGGCCGAGTACAACACGAACACGCTGCTCGCGCCCGCACCCGTGGCGGGGACCGACATCGACGGTATCCGCGACTACGCGGTGGGCGCGTCGTACGCGATCCACCCCGGGCTGGTGCTCAAGGCGGAGTATCACGACTTCGCGGGCTACGAGCTCGACGTGCCGGTCGACGTTTTCGGCCCCAAGGCCGACGACACCTACTTCATCTTCAGCGTCGCCACGGCGTTCTGAGGCGAGGAGAGTCGAACCATGAAGCGCACGCTCATGCTCCTGGCGCTCGTGCTCGCCGTGCTTCCCGCGCGCCGGGCGCAGGCCCAGGACTTCAAGGTGGTGGTGAACGCCTCGGTGCCGGTCGACGAGATCGCCCGTTCCGAGCTGTCGAAGATCTTCCAGAAGAAGGCTCGCAAGATCGCCGGCGTCGACGCCGAGCCGGTCGACCTCGACAAGGACTCGCCCGTCCGCGAAGCCTTCAGCCAGGCCGTGCACGGGCGCGGCGTGTCGGCCATCGAGTCGTACTGGCAGCAGCAGATCTTCTCGGGCAAGGCCGTGCCGCCCGACCAGAAGAAGACCGACGCCGAAGTCTTCGAGTGGGTCAAAGCCCATCCGGGCGGCATCGGTTACGTGTCGGCGGGCGCCACGCCGCCCGACGGCGTCAAGGTCATCACCGTCAGCGGGTGACCCGCACCGGGCCGCCCCAGGGAGCGCAGGACCCCATGCTTTCCAGGCTGAAATTTCGACACAAGCTGGCACTGCTCCCCGGCGTCGCCGCCGCCGGGGGGCTCGTGCTGCTCGTCGTGGTCGCCGTCCAGGGTGGCCGCAGCGCCCGCCAGCTCGAGCTCATCGAGAACGGTTACTACCCCTCGGTGGCCATGAGCCGCGACCTGCAGGAGGCGCTCACGACGCTGCAGCGCGCCCTGCAGGACGCGGTCGCGGCCGCGGACGAGACCCAGCTCGACGAGGCCGACACGGTGGCTGAACGGATCCGCGCCAGCCTGGCCGAGGGCCGTGCCAACCCGCTTCTCGACGCGGGCGAGGTGGACGAGCTCGGGGCGCGCTTCGACGCCTACTACGGGCTCGCGCGCTCGACCTCGCGGCAGATGATCACCGGCCAGGGGAGCGGCGATCTCATGGCCAACCTGCGCGAGATGACGAGCCGCTTCTCGAAGCTGGATCAGGACCTGGCCGCGCGCTCGGCGCGCGACGGGCAGCGCATCGAAGAAGCCTTCGCGCGCACGCGGCAGATGCAGAGGGCCAGCGTGTGGACCGGTGTGGTGGCGATCCTCGGCTCGCTGGGCGTACTCGTGCTGCTGTCGCTGCGCTTCCTGCGCGAAACGACGGGCGCGCTGGCCGAGATCACGGGCGCCGCGCACCGCATCACCAGCGGAGACATCGAGCAGAGCGTCACCTACAGGTCGAGCGACGAACTGGGCG
>RFGQ01000365.1 GCA_003695865.1 Gemmatimonadota bacterium
GCAGCGACGCGCGCAGCGCGCTCGCGCGCCTCGGGGGCGAGGCGTTGGGCGGCCCTATCTGAGGGGCCCGACCGACAAGGGCCCTACAGGCTCATCGGCCACTCCGTGCCGGCGTAGTAGGCGATCAGCAGCGCCGCGCCCGCCATGGCCATGTTCTTCATGAAGTGCGTCATCTCGTTCATCTGCGCCTGCGGATCGGACTCCTTCCAGAACGCGTGCATCATGAACGAGGTGGGCACGAGGAAGATCACCAGCAGCCCGGCTCCGATGAAGCGATGCCATCCGGTGGCGACCATGAGTCCGCCGGCGAGGATCATCAGACCCGTGAGCGCGGTCGCCGCCTTCGCGGCCGGCACGCCCTTGGCCTCGGCATAGCCCGCCATGTCGTTGAGCTTCATCAGGTGGTTCATCCCACTCCCGATGAAGACCATGGCAAAGAGGATCCTGCCGACCAGGTGCATCCAGGGCATCAACGTCTCGAGCATCGCAGCAGCCTCCGCGGTAGAGGTGTGAGGGGATGCGGTTCGGCGGAACGATGCGGACGGGAGGCCCCGGCTCGCCAGAGTTTTTTTGTGGCGGGCCCGGCGGCGGCGGAGTGGCGGAACGGGTTCCTCAGCCCTCCGTCAGCACCGCGAGCGCGGCCTGGAGGATGCGACGCTGGGTGACCGGCAGGGCCAGCCGAGCCGCCGCGGCCGGCGTGACCCAGCGCGTCGGCCCCGCCGCCGCATCGACGGCTACCTCCGCCCCGGGCTCCACGCGCACGAGCGCCGGCCGATACTCGGCCCGGAAGTGCGTGAACGTGTGGCGTACCGGATCGAGCGGCACCCCGCGCGCGATCCCGGGCAACGCAACTCGCTCGGGGAACTCCCACAGGCCCCCGAGCAGTCCCTCGGTGGAGCGTCTGCGTACCAGGAGCCGGGGCGCGCTCCGATGGTTCGCTCCGCGCACCACCACAACACAGTCGATGCGGCGTAGAGGCACAGGTGCGCGGCGGCCCGGAAGCGGCCGGGCCTCCTGCGTTCCTGCCGCCCGCGCCCGGCACCACCCGCTCCACGGGCAGTCGCCGCATGCGGGGCGCCGGGGCGTGCAGAGCGTGGCGCCCAACTCCATGAGCGCCTGGTTGAAATCGCCGGGACGCTCCGGGCAGACCAGCGTCGACGCGGTGTCGCGCAGCCACCCGGCCGTCGGCTCGGGCCGGTCGCAGAGCCGGGCCAGCACGCGGCGCACGTTGCCGTCCACCGCCGGCTCGGGCCTCCCGAACGCGATGCTCGCCACGGCGCCGGCGGTGTATTCTCCCACCCCGGGGATGCTCCGCAGGTCGCCCACGTCAGCGGGCAAGCGTCCCCCGAAACGCTCGCGCACCACCCGCGCGCCGCGGGCCAGGTTGCGTGCGCGCCGATAGTAGCCGAGCCCCTCCCAGGCTTTCAGCACGGCTTCCTCGGGCGCGTCGGCGAGGGTTTCGAGCGTGGGAAAGCGCCTCATCCAGGCCTGGTAATAGGGGACGACCGTTTCCACCCGCGTCTGCTGGAGCATCACCTCCGACACCCAGACCCGGTACGGGTCCGTGTCGGCCCGCCAGGGCAGCGGGCGCGCGTGGCGATCGTAATGGGCGAGCAGTGCGTCCCTCAGATCGGCCGGCGGCGCAGGAAGGCGCCGGTCCCTGGCGGGCCGCTCCACGTCCGCCCCGGAGTCCGCCCCGTCCTTCCGCCGATCCTCTCCTTCGGAACCCGCCACGCTCCCTCCGGTATAGCCGCGTATGCGCTTCACCACCTACTCGAAGTATCGGGGCCGTTGGATCGACGCCCTGAACCTCGAGTCCCTCATGGACCTGCTGTCCGACTTCCTCCTCGACGGAGGCTTCGCGGGCGGTCCGCACTTCCACCCGTACTGGGGCTGGTCGGGCATCGACGAGCACGACTCGCTCGACGCGCTCAAACAGGCGCTGCTCAAGGCGCTCCTCGAGAGCGGTCAGCTCACCCCCGAGATGCTCGAGGAGCTCCGCGGCGAGGGCGAGGGCGACGCGGCCGTGCAGCAACAGATCGCCGATCTGCTCGACGACCTCATCCAGCGCATGGTCGACGAGGGCTACATCACCCTCGACGAGGGTGGGCCCGCGATGCCGGGGACGGTGCAGGATGTCACCGGACAGGGCAAGGTCGACGAGGCGCGCGAGGCGGCCCGCACGGTGAACTTCAACCTCACCCGCAAGGGGCTCGACTTTCTGGGCTACCGGGCCCTGCGCAACCTGCTCTCGGCCATCGGCAAGTCGAGCTTCGGCTCGCACGACACGCCGCACCTGGCGACCGGCGTGGAGGCGAGCGCCGCCAGCAAGCCGTACGAGTTCGGCGACCAGCTCAACCTCGACCTGCCCGCCACCCTGCGAAACGCCATCGCCCGCCAGGGCCTCGACGACGGTCCGCTCGACCTCGAGTACGGCGACCTGATGGTCCACCAGGCCGAGTACAGGTCGTCGTGCGCGACGGTGCTGATGCTCGACATCTCGCACTCGATGGTGCTCTACGGAGAGGACCGCTTCACGCCGGCCAAGCGGGTCGCCCTCGCCCTGGCCCATCTGATCCGCACCCAGTTTCCCGGCGACTCGCTGCGTGTGGTCACTTTCGGCGACCGGGCGACGGAGATTCCCCTCGGCGAGTTGGGCAAAGCGCAGGTGGGCCCCTACCACACCAACACCGCCGAGGGCCTGCTGCTCGCGCGCAACCTGCTGCGCGCCCAGAAGAAGGACATGCGGCAGATCATCATGATCACCGACGGCAAGCCCAGCGCCGTCACGCTGCCCGACGGGAGGGTCTACACCAACAGCGGCGGCCTCGACCAGGTGATCCTGCAGCAGACCTTCCGGGAGGTCGCCGCGTGCCGCAAGGCGGGCGTGCTCATCAACACCTTCATGCTGGCCCGCGACCCCTATCTGGTGAAGTTCGTCCAGCGGGTGTCCGAGATCGCCCGGGGGAAGGCCTACTTCACGTCCACCATGACGCTCGGGCAGTACATCATGATGGACTTCATGCGCCGGAAGCGCCGTCGGGCCTGAAGAGCGCGGCGTCACGCGACGCTTGCCCCCCGAGCCCACCCGCTGCAATGGTGCAGCACCTCCGCGGCCGCCGCGGGGGCCTGCCCTCGGCGCTCGCCGGGCACGCGCCACCCGCCCCCGGGGGGCGGGGCACCGCGAGAGCGGCCGCGGGATTCACCCTGGTGGACGACGCCCGGCGGCGCGCCCGGGGGGCGGCGGACGGAGGGGGGCGGGGGCGCCCGATTCCCGGGTCGGGTTCGATAGACGCGGCCGACGAGGACGGCTCGCTGACCTGAACCAGGGAGGAACGGTGGACAATCGATCGACGGTCGTGTCGCGCGGGGTCGTTGCTGGCCTCGCGGCGGGCGCCGCCATGGCGCTCTGGTTCCTGCTGGTCGACGGCTCCCAGGGCCAGCCTTTCCGCACGCCGGCGTTCCTGGCGAGCGCGCTGCTGGGCCACGACGAGGTGGTCCGTGCGGCGGGCCCGGTGGCGCTCTACACACTCGTCCACTTCGGCCTCTTCGCCGCGCTCGGCGTGGGGGTATGCTGGGCGGTGTCGAAGCTGCCTTCCGCGCCCAACGTGCTGCTCGGATTGGCGCTCGGCTTCCTGCTCTTCGACGGCGTGTTCTACCTGTCCGTCGTGATCACGGGGGTCGACATCGTCGCCGCGCTCGGCTGGCCGGCGGTGCTGGTCGGAAACCTCGTGGCCGGCGTCGCGCTCATGGGTGTGCTACACATGTTCGGCGGCGCCGGGCGCGAGCCGTGGTGGACGCCGCTCTCCGAGAGCCGGGTCGTGCGCGAAGGGGTCGCCGCCGGCCTCGTGGGCGCGGGCACCGTGGCGCTCTGGTTCCTGGTGATCGACTTCGCCCAGGGCCGGCCCTTCTTCACGCCCGGCGCGCTCGGCTCGGCGCTCTTCCTGGGTTCGACCGACCTCGACTCGGTTACGATCAACCTGCTGACCGTGGGAGGCTACACGGTGCTGCACGTGCTCGCCTTCGCCGTGGTGGGGATGATCGCCACAGCCATCGCCTGCGGCGCCGAACGCACGCCCCCGATGCTCATCGGCGGCATCATGCTCTTCATCTCCTTCGAGGCGCTCTTCATGGGCGTCATGGCGCTGGTGGCCGAGTTCCTGCTCGGCGCCATGGCCTGGTGGACGATCGCGGCGGGCAACATCCTGGCCACGGTGGGCATGGGATGGTACCTGCTGGGGAGGCATCCCAAGCTGCAGGAGATGCTCCGGCGCACACACCTGGCCGAGGTCTGAGGCGGGAGCCCGAGCCCGGGGCGATTGCCCCCAGCTCCACGGCCCCGGTCGCGTCCGATGCGGCGCGGCCGGGGCCGTCCTACGTCGGCGGTGAAGCATCCGCGACCGTTGCCTGCGGCCGCGGGGCTGCTTATGTCGGGGCTGAGCCGGAGGTGCGCCCCCGGGCGTGCACCCCCGCACTCGACCGACCCGCACTCCGAAGGAAGACTTCCGATGAACAAGACCGCGTCCGCCCTCACGCGCACGCTCTCCGCCGCTCTCGTCGCGGCGCTGCTTCTCGCTTCCTCCACAGCGCAGGTATCTGCCCAGGAGAAGGCTTCGTGGGACGTCGAGCGGGAGCTCGGCCCGTTCGTCCCTCTGCAGTTCGAGGCCACCGAGGGCACGTGGATGAACGTCGACGTGAGCCCCGACGGCTCGACGATCGTGTTCGATCTGCTCGGCGACCTGTACACGATGCCGGTCGAGGGGGGCGAGGCGACGCGCATCACCTCGGGGCAGGCCTTCGACATGCAGCCGCGCTTCAGCCCCGACGGCTCGCTGATCGCCTTCATCAGCGACCGCGACGGCATGTTCAACATCTGGGTCGTGAAGCCCGACGGCAGTGAGCCCCGGCAGGTCTCGGACGAGGACGAACGCGAGGTCAACAGCCCGACCTGGTCGCCCGACGGGCAGTACATCTTCGTGCGCAAGCACTTCGTCGAGCGGCGCTCCCTGGGCGCCGGGGCGGTCTGGATGTATCACGTGAGCGGCGGTCGCGGCGTGGAGGTCGTGGAGCGCAACGGCTGGCAGAAGGACCTCGGCGAGCCCGCGCTCTCACCCGATGGACGCTACCTCTACTACAGCCGCAACGTGTGGCCCGGTCAGACCTTCGAGTACAACAAGGATCCCTACCAGACCATCTACGCCATCCGCCGTGTCGACCTCGAGACCGGCGACGAGATCACGGTGACGCAGCGCCCCGGTGGATCGATCACGCCCCGGCCCTCGCCCGACGGGCGCCGCCTCGCGTTCATCCGCCGCGTGCGCCTGAAGACCGTGCTCTTCCTGCGCGACCTCGAGACCGGCGAGGAGTGGCCGGTGTGGGACGGGCTCGAGCGCGACATGCAGGAGGCCTGGGCGATCCACGGGGTCTATACGCAGTACGACTGGATGCCCGACGCCCGCCACATCGTGATCTGGGCGCAGGGAAAGATCTGGAACCTCGACACCGAGACGGGCGAAGCTGCGATCATCCCGTTTTCCGCCTGGGTCGACCACCGCATCCACCGCGGCCTGCGCTTCGAGCAGCAGGTCGCCCCCGAGCGCTTCGACGTGCGCATGCTGCGCGACGTGACGACCTCGCCCGACGGTCGCTTCGTGGTTTACAGCGCGCTGGGTAGCCTCTGGGTCAAGGAGCTGCCGACCGGCGCCCCCCGGCGCCTCACCCGCTCGGAGGCCATCGAGTTCGCTCCCGCCTTCTCGCCCGACGGGCAGTGGATCGCCTATGCCACCTGGAGCGACCGCGACAAGGGTCGGGTGCGCGTGATGCGCGCCGACGGCACGGGCGGGCGTGACGTGGTGGCGACGCCGGGGCACTACACCCGACCTTCGTTCTCGCCCGACGGTTCACAGTTGGTGTACGAGCGGGTGAGCGGCGACGGCATCCGGGGACGCACCTTCGCGACCGAGACGGGCATCTACCGCGTACCCGTCGACGGCTCGGCGCCGCCGAGCCGCGTCACCCGTTCGGGCTCGCGTCCTCTGTTCGCGGGCTCGGGGGAGCGCATCTTCCTGAACCGCTTCTCGGGTGGTCGGCTCGAACTCATCTCCGTCGATCTGGACGGCAGCGACGAGATCGTCCACTTCCGCTCTCGCAACGCGGACCAGATCGTGCCCTCACCCGACGGCCGCTGGGTGGCCTTCAGCGAGCGCTACCGCACCTACATCGCCGCCTTCCCGCGCGCCGGGCACCCGGTGGACATCGGCCCCAGCGAGAAGGGCTACCCGGTGCAGCGCGTCAGCGAGAACGCGGGCGCCTACCTGCACTGGGCGCCCGACAGCCGCAGCCTGCACTGGTCGCTCGGGCCCGAGTACTTCACCCGCGATCTCACCGAGACGTTCACGTTCGTCGACGGCGCCGGTCCCGAGCCCGCGCCCGCGGAGGCGGAGGGGCTCGAGATCGGGTTCCAGGCACCCAGTGACCGACCGACGGGGACCGTGGCCTTCACCCACGCCCGCATCATCACCGTCGCCGGCGGCGCGGCCGACGGCGCCGTGATCGAAGACGGCACACTCGTGGTCGAGGGGGACCGCATCGTTGCCGTCGGGCGCAGCCGTGACGTGGACGTGCCGGACTCGGCGTTCGTGGTCGACGCGACGGGCAAGACGCTCATACCCGGCATCATCGACGTGCACGCCCACGTCGGCGGCGAGAGCAACGGCATCCTCGCCCAGGCGAGCTGGCCGCTGATGGCGAACCTGGCGTTCGGCGTCACGACGGCGCACGACCCGTCGAACAACACCGAGACCGTCTTCACCAACAGCGAGATGATCCGCGCCGGGCGCAAGCTGGGCCCCCGGCTCTTCTCGACCGGCACGATCCTCTACGGCGCCGAGGGGAACTTCAAGGCGATCGTCAACACGCGCGACGATGCCCTGAAACACCTCGAGCGCATGCAGGCGGTGGGCGCCTTCAGCGTGAAGAGCTACAACCAACGCCGCCGTGACGCGCGCCAGATGATCATCGACGCGGCCCGGCAACTCGGCATGATGGTCGTGCCCGAAGGCGGCTCGCTGGTCTACAACAACATGACGATGGTGTTCGACGGCCACACGAGCGTCGAACACTCGCTGCCCGTGCCCAACGTGTACCGCGACGTCGCCGAGCTCTTCGGGCGCAGCAGCACCGCCTACACCCCGACGATGATCGTGGGCTACGGCGGGCTCTCGGGCGAGTACTACTTCTACGAGCGCACGAACGTGTGGGAGAACGAGCGACTGCTCACGTTCACGCCGCGCGATGTCGTCGATCCCCGCTCTCGCAGACGTCTGAAGGCGGCGGGTGACGACGACTTCAACCACGTGCTCATCTCGCGCGGGGCGAAGGCCATCCAGGACGCCGGCGGTCTGGTGACCCTGGGAGCCCACGGGCAGCTCCAGGGGCTCGGTGCTCACTGGGAACTCTGGATGTTCACGCAGGGCGGCATGACGCCCGCCGAGGCCATCCGGGTGGCGACGTGGAACGGTGCGCGCGCGCTCGGGCTCGACCGCGACCTGGGATCCCTCGAAGTCGGCAAGCTGGCCGACCTGGTCGTGCTCACGGCGAACCCGCTCGAGGACGTTCACAACACACAGACCGTCGAGCAGGTGATGGTGGGGGGAAGGCTCTACGACGCGGCGACGCTCGACGAGATCGGCAACAACCCGCGCCCGCGGCCGCCGCTCTACTGGGAGCTGGAGCCGCAGGGGCCGGGTGGAGGCGCGCCCCGGCCGTGAGGGCGGACGGACCCGACCCCCGGGCGGCGGGCCCCGGGGGCGACCCTCCTGAGCGGCGAGAGGCGGCCGACCCCGATGCGGTCGCCCGGGCGCGCGCGGCTCTGCGCGAGGAGCGGCGCCAGCGGCTGAGGGCCGAACTGGCCGGCCTCTCGGGCGGCACCCGCGGCACTGCGGCCACCCACGCCCTGCTGCTCGCCGCCGGCCTCAGCCTGCTCGCGGGCGGGCTCGTGGGCGGTTCGGTCGGCGTGAGCCTGGGCGGCGCCGTCCTCGCCCCCTGGGCGGGGTGGCTGGTGGGGCGCGACCTCAAGCGATCGGCGCGCCGGCGGCGCATCCGCGAAGAGCTGCTCGCCATCCAGCTCGAGCAGACCCTCGACCCGGGCCCGCGGCCCTGCGGCAACGTGCCCACCGATGAGCCTCCGGGTTGGCGTCCACCGCCGGAGCCGGGACACACGCTACCGGGGGGTCCCGGATCGTCGCCGGAATCGGACGAGCCGCCGTCCGGGCCGGGGCCGGATGAGCCGCCGACCCCGCCGTCGCCGCCCGACACCGAGCGCTCATGAGCCGGCGTTGGCTCGACGTCTATCTGGGTCTCACGCCTGTCTTCCTGGCGGCCGACCTGCTGCTGAACGCGCCGCTGCGCCTGGCCGCCCTCCCGTCGCTCGGCATGAGGGTGGCGTACTACCTGGTGCTCACGGCCCTCTGGCTGCTGGTGCGGAGTCGCCCCCTGGCCGAGGCCGTGCTCGCCGTGGTCGAGGGTGTCGTCAACCTCACGCTGCTGATGCTCTCGATCCTGCTGCCCATCTGGGCCACCGTCGACCAGGTGCTCGCCGACCAACCCATCGTCTTCGGGCTCACGCGCTGGAAGCTGGCGAACCTGGCCGTCGTGGGGCCCGCCCTGATCGTGGTGATCAGGCAGAACGAGGCCGCGCTGCTCCATGCGCTGTTCGGGGGGCGGAGGCTGGGGTGACCCCTCCTCAACTCCAGTCCCGGAACTCGTCCTTCGTCCAGCGGAAGTAGACGATCGAGATCGCGGTCCAGAAGAGCAACATCCCCGGGATCCACATGATGAGGCCGCCGAGCCGCTGGTCCTCGAGCGGCGAGAGCGCGGTGATCCGCTCCGCAGCCGCGTACCATGGATAGAAGACCGCGTCCGACATGGTGATGAACGCCGAGACCACCGTCGAGGGGATGCCGAAGGCGAACACGTACACCATGAGGAGCGGCCCCGTGGGGATGCGCTCGAGCTCCTTCACCGGGTTCACCACGGGCCACCACATCATGACCGCCACCGCCATGAACATGAGGTGCTGCACGATGTGGACGTTGTGGTTGACCAGCGCCCAGTTGTACCAGCGCGGCAGGTGCCACCCGATGAAGACCACGTTGTAGGCGGTGTACGCCACCAGGGGGTGGGTGAGGAAGCGCGCCACCGGCAGCACGCCCCGTCGCTTCAGCGCTCGCCGGATCAGCCACGGCGGCACGCCCATGATCAGCAGCGGCGGCATGATGAGCATGAGCAGCATGTGCTGCACCATGTGGGCGCTGAACAGGTAGTCGTCCGCCAGGGAGTGCAGCGGCCCGTTCAGGGCGAAGAAGAGGATGCCCACGCCGCTGAAGAAGGCGAGCTTGCGGCGCCGCGAGACGGGCTCCTCCGACCACCCGTACCTCTCTCTCGCCGGCCCGACCGCCATGAGGTAGGCCGCCACCATGTACACACAGCCAATGAGCACGCTGACGTGCACCTCGAAGCCGAAGATCGAGATGCCGTCCCAGCCCACCCCCGCCAGGAGCGGGTGTGGAGCGCCGGGCGCGAGCGCAAGCGCGCCTGTAGCGGTGGGATCCTGCATGTCGCCGGCCGGACCTCCGTCGGTCGGTGCGATACGGGCTGCCGCCGGCCGCCGGGGCCCGAGCGACCCACCGACGCGCGCGGCAGCGGCGCCCCCGGACCTTCCGGAAACGCCGCCGGCCGGAACTTCGCGCATCGACCCGCGGGAGGGAAGCGGCTCAGGGCGGCGCCGTCCCCCGGCACCCCACGGCGCCGTCCAGGGCCGCCCGGAGATCCTCGATCAGGTCCCGAGAATCCTCGATCCCGACACTCAGCCGCACCAGGCCGTCGCCGATGCCGGCGACCCGGCGCGCCTCCGCGTCCATGGCCGCGTGAGTCATGGTGGCGGGATGGCAGACCAGGCTCTCCACACCGCCCAGCGACTCGGCGAGCGTGAACCAGCGCAGGCGACGCACGAAGCTCCGCACGGCCGTCTTTCCCCCTTCCATTTCGAAGGCCACCATCGCACCGAATCCGTCCTGCTGGTGCAGCGCGACGTCGTGTCCCGGGTGATGTTCGAGTCCGGGGTAATGGACCTGCCGCACTCCCGGCGCGTCGACGAGCGCCTCGACGACACGCCGGGCGTTCAGCTCGTGCACGCGCATCCGCGCGTCCAGGGTGCGCAGACCCCGCAGCGTCAGGTAGGCGTCGAAGGGAGCACCTGAAGTGCCCAGGCAGTTCGCCCACCAGGCAAGTTCGTCGACCACCGCGGGGTCGGCCGCCACGGCGGCCCCGCCCACCACGTCGCTGTGCCCGTTCAGGTACTTGGTGGTCGAGTGCACGACCACGTCGGCACCGAGGGCGAGCGGACGCTGCAGGGCGGGCGAGAGGAACGTGTTGTCGACGGCCGCCACGGCCCCGGCCGCGTGGGCCTGCGCGCACACGCTCGCGATGTCGACCACACGCAGCAGCGGGTTCGAGGGCGTCTCGATCCACACCAGGTCGGCACCCCCGCTCAGACATCGGGCCAGCGCGGCGGCGTCCCGCTGGTCGACGAACGCGACCTCGAAGGCCCCCCGGCCCGCCCGCGCGCGCAGAAGCCGGTGCGTGCCTCCGTAACAGTCGTGCGGGGCCACGACCCGCCCTCCAGGCGGGACGAGGTGCAGCACCAGATCGACCGCCGCCATCCCCGAAGCCACCACAACCGCCCCGGCGCCTCCCTCGAGGTCGGCGAGCGCCCCCGCGAGTACGTCCCGCGACGGATTGCCGGTGCGGGAATAGTCGTAGCGGCCGGGCCGCTCCAGATCCTCGAACGCGAAGGTCGACGACAGGTGTAGGGGGGGCATCACGGCCC
>RFGQ01000366.1 GCA_003695865.1 Gemmatimonadota bacterium
CTCCCCCACCGCCGGCAGGTCCTCGCCCACCACCCCCCGGCGGCGACCGCTGACGAAGCAGGTCGAGACCTGGACCAGGGGCACGCCGCCGGCGTCCCGCGCCAGGGCGAGGACGCGCAGGGCGCCGCGGGCATTGAGCTCGAGGGCGCGGTCGAGGCGCTCGTCGAAGCGCACCGTGGCGGCGCAGGCCACCACCCGGTCGACGCCGCGGCAGAGGCGGTCGTAGGCGGCGGCGTCGAGGCCGAAGCGATCGCGGCCGAGGTCGGCGTCCACCGCCTCCACCTTGGCCGCCGCCCACGCCTCCCACCCCTCGCCGTGACGCGCCCGCAACCGGGCCATGATCGGCGAGCCCAGCACCTCCTCCGCCAGCCGCTCGGCGGCGCCGCGCTCGCCGCGCGGACGCAGCAGCAGCAGCAGCTTGCCCACCTCGGGCACCGACCACAGGAGCTTCTCCACCAGCACCTTGCCAACGAAGCCGCTGGCGCCGGTGATCAGAATGCGCTCGCCGCGGAGCGCGCGGGTGACGTCGAGGGTGGTGGGCATCGTTTCGTTCTCGCTCGATCGGACAGTGTGCGCCGGCGCCAGGCGAGGCGTCCGCCCAGGATCTAGCAACGCCCGTGCCACGTCCGAAACCCCGGCAATTCAGGCGATTCCGTCGCCCGACCTACGCCCGGGTGCCCGCATCGTTGCCACCACCGCCCACGACGGTGGCGGTCACCACCGCGGCCACCTGGGACATCCCGTAGCTGGCGGGGCCCTCTCTTGGTCGCTGAGGAGACGAGGGGCGCCAGGTGAGTTGCCATGTAGTCCGCTTTCTGACTACAATGAGCTGGTGAAGCGCGAAGTCGTACTCTCGCCGGCGGCAACCCGACAGTTCCGAGCCCTTCGCGCCTACGATCAGGGCCTGCTCAGAGAAGCGATGAAGACCCAGCTTCAAGACGACGACGCGATGCAGGAGAATCGCAACCGATTTCGTCTTCGCAGGCCGTCGGAGTTTGCCGACTTCGAGCTCCGAGCACGAGATCTGCGGGTCTTCTATCGCGTCGCTCAAGACCAGGTGCAGGTAGCATTGATCGGGCGCAAGCGAGGTAACGCCCTCATCGTCGAGGGGAGGAGGTTCGTGCTGTGAGGATCAAGAACATCCGCGAGGTCAAGGCCAAGCTCAGCCAGGTGGTGAGCGAGCTACCGCACGAAGGCTCGGTGGTGATCACCAAGAACGGCAAGGCCTGTGCGGTGCTGATGCCCGTCAGCGAAGAAACGGACCTGGAAGTCGTCGCCCTGTCCCAGAACCGCAGCTTTTGGAAGCTCTTCGACGGTGCCCTGGAGCGGGCCAGCGAGCAGGGCTGGACTCCCGTCGAGGATCTGTGAGCGACGACCCCCGGGGAGCCGGCGACCACCGGCTGGATCGACGGCGCGAGCTCGAGGGGAGCGACCGCGAGGAGACGACCCGCGGAACGAAGAGGTGCCGGCC
>RFGQ01000038.1 GCA_003695865.1 Gemmatimonadota bacterium
CTCGGCCGCGACGATGCCGGGATAGACGGCGCCCACCACCTCGCGCCCGGAAAGCTCGCCCGCCCCCACCTTGGCGAGCATGTCGTCGACGGAATTGAAGGCGAGCTTGCGGGCCGCGGTCTCCAGCGCCTTCTGCCCGCCGTCCAACTCGCGCCGGGCGAAAGACTGGCGCAGCACTTCCCGGCCCTTGCGGATATGCTCGCCGCGCTCGTCCTCGCGCAGGGCGCGGCGGATCGCGGCGCGGGCGCGGCCGGTCACCGCCATGTCGAGCCAGACCGGCGAGGGCCGCGAGGCGTCGACCCTGATGATCTCCACCGACTGCCCGTTGCGCAGCCGCGTCCAGAGCGGCACGCGATGCCCGTCGACCTTGGCGCCGACGCAGGTGTCGCCGATGCGCGTGTGGATGGCGTAGGCGAAATCTATCGGCGTGGCGCCGCGCGGCAGGCCGTAGACCTCGCCCTTGGGCGTGAAGCAGAACACCTGGTCGTGGAACATGTCGAGCCGCACCTGCTCGAGAAATTCCTTCGGCGTGTTCCCCTTCTCCATCCGCTCGACCAGATCGGAGAGCCAGCGGAACGGATCGACGGCGAAGGGGTTGGCGCTCCTCCGACCCTCCTTGTAGGCCCAGTGCGCCGCGACGCCGTGCTCGGCGACCTCGTGCATCTCGCGGGTGCGGATCTGAACCTCCACGCGGCTCGCCGCCGGGCCCTGCACCGTGGTGTGAAGAGAGCGATAGCCGTTCGATTTCGGGCCGGAGATGTAATCCTTCATCCGCCCCGGCACCACGCGCATGGCCCGGTGGACGGCGCCGAGGGCGGCGTAGCACTGCTCTTCCGTCTCGGTGATGATGCGAAAGCCGTAGATGTCGGAGAGGTGCGAGAACCCGACCTGCTTTTCCTCCATCTTGCGCCAGATCGAATAGGGCTTCTTCTCCCGCCCGCGCACCTCGGCCGGCACCTTGGCCTCGTAGAGCGCCTCCTCCAGCGCGCGCGCGATCTTGGGGATCAGATCCCCGGTCTCCTTCTTCAGTTTCAGGAACCGGCGCATGATCGAGGTGCGGGCCTCGGGGTTGAGCACCTCGAAGGCGAGATCCTCCAGCTCGTCCCGCATCCGCTGCATGCCCATGCGCCCGGCGAGCGGGGCGTAGATCTCCATCGTCTCGCGCGCGATGCGCTCGCGCTTGTCGGGGCGCAGCGGGCCGAGGGTGCGCATGTTGTGCAGCCGGTCGGCCAGCTTCACGAGGATCACCCGCACATCCTTGGCC
>RFGQ01000367.1 GCA_003695865.1 Gemmatimonadota bacterium
CTGGAAGAGCACCCGCCACGCGCGCAAGGTCGTCGAGAAGGCCTGCGCCGCGCTCAAGCGCGGGGACGAGAAGGCCTTCGTGAGCCTCTTCACCAAAGAGCGTCAAAAGAAGTCGGCCGCACGTGAGTTCCAGTCGCGCCGCGCCCAGGCCGAGCGCGATGGCGTGACCTGGACGGTGATGCCCTCGTGGGCCCACAGCCAGCGGCACATGATGAGCGCGGTGGAGAAGCGAGACGACGGCAAGATCTCGGTCTACGTGGTGCAGCTCAAAAAGGGCGAGCCCCAGACCTGGCGCCAGGTCCGCCTGGTGAAGGAAGAGGGCCAGTGGCGCGTCGATTATTGGTAGGCGAGCGAGGACGAGCGCAGGGAGTCCCAGGGTGACCCGTCGGTTGGAGAAGAGCTTGAAAAAGGCCAGCCTTTTCGGCGTGTTGCTGCTGGGGGCCTGCCTCTTCGGTCCCCTCGCGGCCGGCCCCACAAAGGCCCAGGAGCTCAAGCTCGGGCCTCGCAAGATCGACAAGAAGGTGAACGCCAAGCGCGCCACCGACGCGCTCAAGGGCTACTACGGCGCCCTCTTCAAAGGCGCCTACGAAGAGGCGGGGAGCTTCGTGCATCCCGACAGCATCGAGCCCGTGCGCTCCAAGCTCCTCGAGCTGATGCACAACGCGCCCGCGCCCAAACGCAAGGCCACCCTCAACAACCTCGGGCTGCCCGACATCGGCACCATGCAGGGGCTGAGCTCGGGGGCCTTCTTCAACCATTACGTGCGCTCGACCTACGGGGCCAAGCTTCAGGACCTGGCCAATCCCAGGCGCAAAGCCGAGATCGAGGTGAAGAGCGTGACCTGTCTCGACGACCGGCTCGCCTGCCAGATCGTCTTCGACCTGCACCAGACCCTCGACAACGATCTCCGCGTCAAAGGCACCAACACCGTGTGGGTGGCCAACGTGGCCGGCCGTTGGCTCGTCGGGGAGATGCCCAAAGCGCCCGAGGCCACAGCCAAGCCCAGGCGCTGAAGAGCGGTCGTCGCCTCAGAAGACCTCGTCGGGCGCGAGCTCTCGGCCCGAGCGCAGGGTGAGCGAGCGATCGCCCGGTTCGTCGCCGAGGTCGACGCGCCGCTCTCCGCCCGGGGCGAGCTCGCCCTGGGTCGCGCGGAGGAGGGCGGCGATGAGCTCGACGTCCTCGTCCTGGATGGCCGCGCGCCGTCCGCCCTGTACCTTGATGGGGCGGGGGAGCAGCTCGAGGCCCCACGACGAGTGAAGGGTCTCTTCGAGGGCCCGGGGCGGAGCCTCGAAGAGGAGGAGGAGACGGTCCACCTGAAGGTGGTCCTCGTCGCGGGCCATGGCGCGGTGA
>RFGQ01000368.1 GCA_003695865.1 Gemmatimonadota bacterium
ACGGCCGGATCGTCGACGTGGACCCCGAGTCGCTGGAGCGGGACCGCATCTATCTGATCGAGGCGGTCTGCATGGACCCCGACGACGCCACGTTCAACACCCGGCGGGGCCGCCCGGTGATCTCGGTGTGGACTCACGAGGGCCCGGCGCCATCGATGGTGCCCCTGCTCGAGGAGATTCACGCGAAGCAGGCGGAGTACCGCGAGCGGCACGGCGCTCCGGCGGCCACACTCGAGGCGCTCGGAGTCGACCCGCTTCCTGCGGGCGTCGAGGTGGAGCTGTTCCACAAGGGTGAGGGCTGGGTCGCCGTGGCTCGCATGCACCGCATGGTCCAGCGCTGCGCGGTGCTGGGAGCGGGCTGGCCGTCGGCGGCCATCGACGCCGAACCGGGCCGGCCCGTCTGCGGCGAGCCCGACGAACTGCGGGGGAAGGGGTGGCCCGGCGCGGGCGACTGAGTCCGCCCTGAGGCGCCCCCCGCCTCAGGCGTACCGGAACACCAGGGGCAGCACGAACGCGACGAGCGCCGCCCATCCGACGTAGACCGGCAGGTAGCCGGCCACCGGGCGCCGCAATACCCCGACCTCGGCCTGCCCCCGCAGCACACCCAGGTATTCGCGGAAGATCCACACCAGGTGCGCGAGGACCACCAGGTTGGTGCCCAGGACGACGACCCGGTTCGGCGTGAACCCGTAAGACGACAGCCGGAAGACGATGGCCGAGAGGGCGATCAGGTCGATCACGAAGGTGACCACCAGCAGGCCCATCGTCGCGTAATCGATCCACGACACTCCGGCGGCCCGCTCCCGCTGCGCGATCGAGAACACGGTCATCCCCAGGACGACCAACAGCAGCAGGTTGAATCCCAGCAGGAAGGAACGGTCGAGGAAGGGGTTGCGGTCCCCGAGCAGGGCCACCGCGAGATAGACGACGGTCATCGCCAAGAAGAGCGGCACGAAGATCCGCACGAGCACCGAAGCGATGGCGGTGCGGCGGCCGAAGACGACGTCGTAGAGGTAGGTGGCGATCAGGGGCACGGCCGCTGCGCCGAAGATGCCGATGTTCTCTGCGTACCACTCGGCGGGATCCTCGAAGATGAGGGCGAACAGGTTCACCGTGATGCCGCTGAAGACGAAGAAGCTGAGCCCCACCAAGCTCGCCAGGATGAGCAGCTCGCCGTTGTAGCGCACGAAGTCGATGCGTGCGTCGTCGTCTCTCCAGCGCGGCCCGGCGAAGACGATGCCCAGCAGTGCCCAGACCAGGACCGGCAGGTAGAGCAGCGCGAGCACCACCGAGTCCGTGTAGTCCGGGCCACCCGGCAGCAGGAGTGCGTACACGGCGACGACCACGGCGAGCACTCCGCCGGTGAGCGCGTGCTCGCGGCTGCGGCGCTCAAGCCAGAAGTAGCCGGCGAGCGCAAGCAGAACCAGTGTCGGCAGATACCTGGGATAGTACCAATCCTCGCTGATCCAGATCGTGGGGATCCGGATGAGGGTACCGGCGAGCAGGCCCAGCCCCAGCGCCCCCCAGAGGCGCCTCCGCCCCGGATCTCGGTCTCGCGCCGTGCCCGACGGGGCGGCCCCGGGCTCGGCGGGCACCTCGTCCCAACGCAGGCGCGCCTCCCACACGCGGATGACCGGCGAATCGGGCGCCGCCGCGGCCGCCTCGGCAAACGCTCGTCGAAACGCGGTCGGGTCGCGGCGGTAGAGCGCCTCGAGCGTGGGTGGATCGTTCAGGGCGTCGCGGATCTGCTGCGCCGTTATGGACATTGCCTGTTCCTCCCGGGTGTGAGCCGGCGACAATATAGAGCACTTTGCGACACAAAGGCAAGAAAGACCTGCAGCGGGCAATGGACCTCACGAAGTGCTTGCCGGCAGCCCCCGAGCCTTCTCCCGCACCGCGCGAGGAACGCCGGTCACCGGCGCGGCCGGATCAGTCCCCGGCCGCCCACCCCGTGAACCACCAGCGGCCATCGCGCTTCTCGAAGAAGAAGCGGTAGTCGAGCCCGGTGCTGATGTTGCTCTCGGAAACGTTGCCGATGCGTCCGTCCGCCAGCTCGATCTGCACCCACAGCGGATCCTCGAGGCCTTCGGGATTGACGGGCGAGAGCCAGTCGACGACCCGCACGACGACGTGGCCGAGGGTCGTCAGCACGTCGCCGCCCGGCACGTCGACCACCGGCGTACCGTCGACCGTGATCGCACCGGTTTCGAACAGCCACTCGTCCGGGTCTCCGGCCCAGTCGCTCGGTGGGTCCGGGTAGCGCCAGGTGTAGGGCGCCGTGAACGCCGCTTCGGCGTCGGACCCGCGCCCCCCGGAGTCGGTGAAGAAGCCTCCCTGGCCAAGGGCGGCCAGCATATCGGGGCGGACGTAGTCCCAGTAGACCTCTCGGAGCTCCTCCACACCCCCCGCGCCGCCGAAGCCGTTCATGACGTCCTCGGCCGTGTGCGCGAAGATCCACGCCGTGTCGTTCACGCTCAGGGCGAAATGCAGCGAGTCGCGGAACGCTACGAACGAGGCGTCGGCCGGGCCCTCGTCGAACGGCGGGAACGGCACGATCTGGGCTCGGGCGGAAGCAGCGGTCGCAAGGAGTGCGAGACCGGCCACGACCGAGACGACCCCTCCGACGCGAAGCCTCGCCGTGATCCCCACCTCAGCCCC
>RFGQ01000369.1 GCA_003695865.1 Gemmatimonadota bacterium
GCGTGCACGAACCCGAGGCAACCGCGTCCAGGCGGCAGGTGCCGCCGCTCGCGTCCAGGCCCCGGTAGTTGAGCGGGTAGTCGTTGGGCTCGACGACGGCGCCCACCTCCGACCACACGTTCCAGCGGGTGGCGCCCGAGCGGCCGCGCTTGGTCGTGATGCGGATCACGCCGTTGGCCGCCTCGGTGCCGTAGAGGGTGGCCGCGGCCGGACCCTTCACCACCTCGATCGACTCGATGTCTTCGGGGTTGATGTCGTCCAGGCGCGACGGCTCCTGACCGCCCGTGAACAGCGTGAAGCCCGCGTCGTTCGAAACGCGCACGCCGTCGACGTAGATGAGCGGCTCGTTCGAGAGCGAGATGGAACTGGCGCCGCGGATGCGGATGCGGCTGCCCATGCCGGGCGTACCGGTCGCGTTCGTGATGATCACGCCCGCGCTCCGCGACTGCAGCAGGTCGCTCATGTTCTTGACCGGTGCCAGCTCGACGATGTCTTCGGCGGCGATCGTCGCGATGGCGTTTCCGATCTCGCGTTTGCGCTGCTCGCCGGTGGCCGTGACGACCACCCCGTCGAGCGCAATGGCCGACACCTCCAGTCGGAAGTCCGCCACCGCGGGCGCGGCGGGCGAGACCTCGACCTGCTTCGTCTGGGCTTCGAAGCCCAGCATCACCACGCGCACCGTCTGCGTGCCGGCGGGCACGTTGGTGATGAGGTAGCGGCCGTTGCGGTTGGTGAGGGCCCCGAAGGCCGTGCCTTCGATCACGACCTGGGCCCCGTTGAGGGGCTGCCCGGTGCTGGCATCGACCACTTCACCGGTGACGTTGCCCCTCTGGGCGGCGGCGGGTGCCGCTAAGAACAGCGACAACACCCCCACCAGGATCAGGTTCAAACCTCGATCCCTCATAGGTGCCTCCTTGCTGCGGCGGAAGGGGGGCTCTGCTAGCATGCGCACAGTACGGCGTGCGTCTGAAAACCGAAAGGTTCTAGCTCGAAACGTTCAGGGACGAAGCGGGCGAGGGTCGGGACGGCTCGGACCCCCGCCCCCCCATTTGGCGGGGGGCGGGAACCTCAGATCGCCGGGCCCCGCGCCTGCTCCTCGAGCGCCTCCTCCTCGAGCGCCTGCTCCTCGAGCGCCTCCTCCTCGAGCGCCTCGAGGATCGGGCAGGTGTCTGCGGCCGGAGTCGTCTCGCAGGCGGCGGCGAGCCGGCTCAGGGCCCGGCGCATGGCCCGCAGTTCCGCGATCCGGTGGTCGATGCGCTCGATCGTATGTTCGGCATGCGCCTCGACCCGTGCGCACCGCTCGGGCGAGCCGCCCCGCAGGTCGAGCAGCGTGCCGATCTCGTGCAGCGTGAAACCCAGGCGCTGCGCCCGGCGGATGAAGCGCACACGGCGGACCGCTTCCTCGTCGTAGACCCTGTACCCCGCGGGCGTGCGCTCGGGGGCCGGGAGAAGCCCGCGCCGTTCGTAGTAGCGGAGCGTTTCGACCGAGACCCCCGCCGCACGCGCGAGCTTTCCGATGGTGAGCATGCCGCCTCCTGCCGATGCTTCGCTGGTCGTCCCGGGCCCCCGGCCTTACTCTGTAGCCCGTAGCGTACTCCAGGGTCAAGCGGCCCTGTGCGACCCCGTCCCGACCGGCACGCCCGATGAACGACAACGAGAAGAAGCAGGTAGGCCCCTATCTCGACGAAGCTTCGGCTCGCGCCCTCAAGGCGCGCCTCGCCCGCATCGAGGGGCACGTGCGCTCGATCTCGCGCATGATCGACGAACGGGACTGGGCCGACGAAATCCTGCTGCAGGTCGCCGCCGTCAAGGGCGCGCTCAACCGATTCGCCTCGACGCTCGTCGAGGACGAACTGAAGGCGTGCCTCTTCTGCTGTGACGATCCCGAGATGCAGGAAGAACGCATCGACCGGCTGACGCGGATCCTGGCGACGATGTTCAAGCAGAGCTGACCAGGCGGCGGACGCCCGGCGCGCCTTCTCTCTCCGACTTCCCCTCCCACCCCCGCTCCGGACCCTCACCCTCCGGTGCACGCACCGGCCTTCACACATATCCCCCTCCCCCCCTATCCCTATATCCGCTATTCCAGGGACGTGAACTGCGGGAACCAATATCCCCCCTGGGGGGTTATGGCTTCGGTTCGTCAGACACGATGACCCGGATCCTCGGGAACAGGGAGACGCAGAGCATGCACACCTCGGATCAGGACGGGGTCACGGTATTCGCGGCCCCCGACCCCATCGGCGACCTCGCCCTCCGCATCGCGGA
>RFGQ01000370.1 GCA_003695865.1 Gemmatimonadota bacterium
GCCTTCAGCACGTTTGCCGCCCCGCGCATCCGGGGCGCGATCCTCGACGACCTGCGCCGCCGCGATCACGTGCCGCGCTCGACGCGCCGCCGCCAGCGCGAGATGGCCCGCGCGCGCGAGGAACTGGCCGCGGCGCTCACGCGCGAGCCGAGCGACGAGGAACTGGCCGAGGCGCTCGGCATCGACCTCGAGACCCTGTGGAGCTGGAAGCAGGACTGCGAGCAGGCCGGCTGGCTGTCGCTCGATCAGCCGCTCGACTCGCGCGAGGGCCGGAGCATGCGCGCCCAGGAGATCCTGCCCGGCGAAGACGGCGAGGAGATCGAAGAGGAGCTCAACATCGCGCAGGAGGCCGACGTGCTGCGCGAAGAGATCCTCAAGCTGAACGAGCAGGAGCGCACCGTTCTCTCGCTCTACTACTTCGAGGAGCTCAAGCTGCGCGAGATCGCCGAAGTGCTCGGCGTGACGGAGTCGCGCATCTCTCAGATCCGCTGGAAGGCCATCAAGCGGCTGCGGGAGCGCATGGGCCACCTGCGCGAGGGGGCGACCCCGTGAAGCGCGGGATCGTCGTCTTCGCCCTCGCGGTGCTCGCCGCGACGCCGGTCGCCGCCCTCGCGCAGGCTCGCACGGGCGCGGCGCTGCCGGGCGACCAGGTGCAGGCGCTCATCCGCCGCGCGCTCACCGACCCGGGCGACGAAGCCGCGTTCGCCGCGCTCGACGGCGCGCTGCGGTCGCGGGCGCAGGCCACCGCCACGGCGGTGCCCCCGCAGAGCGGCCCGGTCACCACGGCCGCGAGCGCCGCGACCGGCTCTGTGTGGCGTCGCACCGTCGCCCGGATGCGGACGGCCATCGCCGACTCGGGTCCACGCCGACTCGCGCTGCTCGCGGGTGCGGTGGTGCTCACCATCGGTCTGATCGTGCTCGCCCGCGGCGCCGTGCGCGGACTGCGCTACCGCAGCGTGCTGCGGCTGCCCCGCGGGGTCGACACGAACGAACAACGCAAACGGTTCTGGGTCGCGCGCAGCCTGGCGTCGAACGGTCTGCCCGCCGGCGAGATCGCCCTGCGCACCGGTCTGTCGCGCGACGCCCTGAACCTTCTGCTCAAGCTTACGCCTGCCTCCAGGGCCACTGCCGCCCTACCTGCCCCGGTGCCCCACGTGCAGTCGGTCCTGGAGGCGGCGTCCGATCCTCTGGCGAGCGGGGTCGTCGACCCACGCTTCGCCGACGGGCGCCTCACGTACGGGAGGCGCGCGTGATGGGCCCCGGCGACGCGATCCGCGGCGCGCTCCGCTACTGGGAGCGCCGGCAGGCCGCCCTGTCGAACAACCTGGCCAACGCCGCCACCGACGGGTTCAAGGGCGAGCGCGTGTTCGGCCGTCTGCTCGAAGACATGACGCTGCGGGCAGCCAGTCGCACCGACGCGCAGCCCGGAGCGCTCGCGCAGACGGGCCGGGCGCTCGACGTGGCCCTTACGGGCCGCGGATACCTGGTGGTGTCCACGCCCGACGGGCTGCGCTACACCCGGTCGGGTTCGCTCTCGGTCGACGATGCCGGCCGTCTCACGGACGCGCGCGGCAACCCCGTGCTGGGTGACTCCGGACCCATCGTGCTACCGCGCGGCGCGGTCGAGGTGACCCAGGACGGAGCCATCCGCGTGGACGGCGAAGAGGTGGCCCGCTTCCGGATCGAGGTGCCCGGAGGCGGGACGCGGCTTGAACGCCGCGACGGACTCTACTTCGTGCCCGACGGCGCCGGACGGCGTCTGCCGCAGGACGAGATCGCCATGAAGGGCGGCCATCTCGAGCAGAGCAACGTCGACCCCGTGGGCGCACTGGTCGAACTGCTCGACATCCAGAGGGCCTATTCGGCGACGCTGCGCACCGCACAGGTGCTCGACGGCGTCATGGAGACGACCGCGCGCGACCTGGGACGCGTGCGCTGAGGCTGAGCACACCGCGGGAGCCCCGCGCCTGAGGGCGCCCCGCCACGCGAAGAGAGGACGATCGCATGGACCCCACGATCCGCACCGCCGCCACCGGCATGATCGCGCAGCAGACCCGCGTGGAGGTCATCTCGAACAACCTGGCCAACGTCAACACGACGGGATTCAAGCGCAGCCGGGCCCACTTCGAAGACCTGCTCTACCAGACCGCGCAGAACCAGCAGTCGGTGCAGGGCGAGGGCGTGCAGACGCTCGAAGAGGTGCAGGTGGGCCGAGGCACCCGCCTCACGGGGGTGCAGCGCATCATGTCGCAGGGCGCGCTCGAGCAGACCGGGCGCCCCCTCGATCTGGCGATCGAAGGAGAAGGCTACTTCCAGGTGCAGTTCAACGACGGCGTGGTCGCCTACACGCGGGACGGCAGCTTCCAGATCTCGGACCAGGGAGCGCTCATGACCTCGAGCGGCTACCTGGTGCTGCCCGGAGCCACGGTGCCCCAGGACGCCTCGGAGGTGACGATCTCGCGCAACGGCATCATCACCGCGCGCACCAACGCCGGCTCCGAATCGATCGAGCTCGGACGCATCGAGCTTGCCCGCTTCATGAACGAGTCGGGCCTGCGGGCGATGGGGGAGAACCTCTACGTCGAGACCGAGGCCTCCGGCAAGCCGATCGTGGGCTTTCCGCAGGAGCCCGGCTTCGGCCGCCTGATCCAGGGCGCGCTCGAGGCGAGCAACGTCGAGATCGTGCAGGAGATGGTCGACATGATCACCGCCATGCGCGCCTACGAGATCAACTCCAAGGCGGTGCAGACCGGCGAGGAGATGTCGCAGATGACCAACAACCTGATCCGCTGATCGCACGGAGGACTTCGGAGGCATGCGTCGACCCCGCTCGAACCCCATGAGGGGGCGGCTGGTCGGGAGCGCGCTGGCCGCGGCCGTGACAGTGGGCTCGCCCACACCCGGCGGCGCTACCCTCCTCAACCCGGAGTGCACGATGCTGGCGACTGGACCGCAAGTCATGAATGCACCAATAGAACCCGATGCGACCTCTGCTCGGTCCCTTGGGGGCGGTATGCGCGCCGAGTGGATCCAGCGGCCCGTGCCCGCACTGGCCGACACGCTGCCCTGGCTCCACGCCGAGGCGGTCACCGAGCAGGCCCGCTTGGCCGTCGCCGACGAGTGGGGCGAAGAGCCCGAGCGCATCCACATCGAGTGGGGTCCGGTACGCGGAGACTGGCAGCCGCCGGTGGGTGCCCGCGTGTCGCTGCTGGGCACCGGATCGGGCGGCCATTGGGTCGCGGTCGTGACCGCGCCCGGGAACCCCGACGAAGGCACTCAGGTGCGTCTGCGCGCCGGCGTGGAAGTCCGGCAGCCGGTCGCCGCGCGGGCGATCCCGCGCGGACACACGCTCACCGAAGCCGACATCCGCTACGAAACCGGCATCCACTGGGGGCCGTCCCGCGAGGTCGACTTCCGCGTAGCGGCGGGCTGGGTGACCGAGGCGCCGGTGCGCGAAGGTCAGATCCTGCGCCGCCCGACCGTCCGCCCGGCCCGCGTGGTGGAGGCCGGACGCACCGTGGACATCGTGTGGGCCCGCGACGGCATCTCCATCCGGCTGAAGGGACGGGCTCTGGGCTCGGCCGCCGCGGGCGAGATGGTGCGGGTGCGCACCGAGACCGGCCGCCGCATGGAAGGCGTGGCACAGCAGGACGGGCTCGTGGTGGTCTACGCCGGCGGCACGCGCACGCGCGGCCAGGGAGGTGGACGATGACCTCCGCCGCCTCCCGCGCCACCCTCGCTGCCGTCCTGACCGCGGTCGGCGGCGTGCTCGCGGTCCCGCAGGCCGTGGGCGCCCAGCAGCAGACGGGCGCCGCCGCCGCGGGGGCCAGGCCGGCCTCGGTCGTGCCGACACGAACTTCGTGGTTCGCCGACCGCCGCGACGTACGGGTCGGGGACGTGGTCACGATCCTCGTCGACGAGCTGACCCTCGCGCAGGCGAACGTGAACCAGTCGGCTCAGAAGGATCGCTCGAGCGACTTCGGCTTCAACTCGAACGGATCGGGCACGTCGCTCGGCTTCCAGAACGACGCGGCCCGCCGCCAGCGCGGGGAGTCGACCTCGCGAAACCGCTTCTCGGCCGAGATCAGCGGCCGCGTGGTCGAGGTGACACCGGGCGGCATGGCCCGCGTCGAGGGGCTGAAGAAGCTCAAGATCGACGAGCACGAACTCGAGGTCGTGATCCGCGGCTGGGTGCGGGCGCAGGACATCTCGACCCGCAACACCGTCGACTCGTGGCGCATGGCCGACGCGGAGATCCTCTACACGTCGAACGGCGAGCTGGGCAAGGCGAGCAAGGGCTTCCTGGCCAAGCTGTTCGACATCATCCTGCCATGAGCGCGGAGGTCGGCATGACCCGCAGGGGCCACGGAACGCACCCGCGCCCTAGGCGGGCACGTGGGCCGCGCCGGAGCGGGCCGGTGCGGCCGCTGTGGGCGCTCGCGGCGATCTGGATGCTCGCGCTGGCGCCGGACGCCGTCGCCGCGCAGGCCGCACGCGTGGGCGACCTGACGATTGCGGGTGAAGAGGTGCCGGTGCGCCTGGTCGGCTACGGCCTGGTCACCGGACTGGACGGCACGGGTGACCGGGTCATCGGAGGCTTCAGCTCGGGCCAGACGGTGCGCTCGGTGGCCAACCTGCTTCGCAACTTCGGCGTGGAGGTGCCCGAGCAGCTCCTGCGCACCCGTAACGTGGCCGCGGTGCTGGTCACGGCCGAAGCGTCGCCCTACCTGCGGCCCGGCGGCCGCTTCGAGGTGCAGGTGGCTTCGCTGGGCGACGCCATCTCGCTGCGCGGTGGCGTGCTGTGGATGACGCCCCTGCAGACCCACCTCGGCGGGCCCATCGTGGCCACGGCACAGGGGCCGCTGCTGCTCAGCGACGCCGAGCCCGGCAACCGCCGCTTCGCGCCCGCCCCGGTCGAGACGTCGGCGCGCATCCCCGAGGGGGGGCTCATCGAGCAGCCGCTGCCCCGCCCCGACTACGAGGGCACGGCCAGCCTGACGCTGCGTGAACCCGACCTGGCCACGGCCGCCGCCATCGCGCAGGCGATCGACCAGGCGCTCGGCCCCGGCACGGCGGTCGTCGAAGATCCGGGGGGGATCCTGCTCAACCTGCCCGACTCGACGCCGGCGGCGCGGGCGCTGGCGCTCTCGCAGATCCGCGACCTGACGGTGGTGCGCCCGCGTTCGGCCCAGGTGATCATCGATGCCCGGGACGGCACCGTGGTGGCGGGCGGCGACATTCGCGTGGGCGAGGCGGTGGTGAGCCACGGCGGCATGACCCTGGCCATCGGAGCGGCGGCCGATACGGCCGGGGTGCCCGGAGACGTGCGCGTGCCGGTGGGCACGAGCGTGCAGGACGTGGCGGGTGCGCTGCACGCGGTGGCCGCGCCCCCGCAGGCGATCGCCGCCATCTTCGAGTCGCTGAAAGAGGTCGGCGCGATCACGGCGCGGGTGGTGGTCCGATGAGCGGCGTGGGTCGCCTCGGTCCCGCTACGAGCGCCGGCCACGGCCCCCGGCCGCCGGCCGCCGCATCCGCGGGGCGTGCCGGGTCTCCCGACGCCCTCGAGGCGCTGCGCAGCGGCCGTATCCAGGACCGGGTCGAGCGCCTGCGTACCGCGACGGCTCTCGTGGGCTCGGCCTTCTACCAGGAGCTGTTCAAGGCCATGCGCGAGACGGTGCCCGAGGGCGGACTGATCGACGGCGGTCTCGGGGAAGACATCTTCTCGAGTCTCATGGATCAGCAGCTCGCCGAGGTCTCGGCCATGCGCGAGTCGCGCGGCCTGGCCTCGGCGCTCTACCGGCACTTCGCCGACGCCTACCTGCGGACGGACGCGGCAGGTACGGAGGGCGGGGAATGAGCGCGGCGGGCGCGGCGCGCCTTTCGGTCGTCGACGGAGGCGCCGTCGACCCCATCGCCTCGCTGGCCGAAGCGCTGCGGGGCGAGGCACGGCTGCTGCATCAGCTCGTGCACCTGCTCCAGGAGCAGCGCACGGCAGTGGCCCGCGACGACCTGGACGGGGTGAACGACTCGGTCCACGGAGCGCAGCGCGTGCTGCTGACCCTCAAAGAGGCCCGTACGCGGCGGCGGACCCTTCTGCAGCTCGCCACCGGCGTGCCCGACGCCAGCCTCGAGGAGATCGAAACCTATCTGGGGCGCCGCATGACGCCGGCGCTGCGCGCCGCCGCCGACGACCTACACGCGGCCGCGCAGCTCCTGTCCAGCCAGGTCGACATGAATCAACGGATCCTGCGCACCGCCATCCGCACCGGCGACCGCCTGATCCGCGAAGCGTACGGCCAGAGCACGCAGCCCCCGGTCTACGCGCCCGACGCGCCGCCCGAAACACGCCAGACCGGTGGCGGCCTCATCATCAACCGGCAGGTCTGACATGCCTTCGCTCGGCTCGATCCTCTCGATTGCGAACTCCGCGCTCAAGGCGCAGCAGCAGGCGTTGCAGGTGACGGCGCACAACATCGCCAACGCCTCGACCGAAGGATACTCGCGCCAGCGGGCCGTGCTGGCGGCCGGTCCTCCCCAGGTGTCGCCCGAAGGCGTTTTCGGGAGCGGCGTGCGCGTGGTGGACGTGCAGCGCGTACGCGACTTCTTTCTCGACCAGGCTGTGCGCTCCGAGACCTCGCGGGCGCAGGATCACGGTACGCGCGGAGACATCCTGGCGCGCATCGAGACGATCCTCTCTGAACCGACCGAACAGGGGCCGGCCTCGAACCTCGACGCCTTCTTCAACGCCTGGAGTGAGTTGGCCACGAACCCCACCAATGCGACCGCGCGCGAACTGGTGCTCGCGTCGGGCGGCCAGGTCGCGGCCGACTTCAACCGCATGGGCGCCTCGCTCGACGAGCTGCGGCTCGAGACGGAGAGCCGGCTGCAGGCGGCGGTGGACCGCATCAACGCCATCCTCACCGATATCGCCTCGATGAACCGTGAGATCGTCGCGCAGGAAGCGAGCGGCCTCACCGCCGCCGACACCCGCGACGCGCGCGCCCGCCTGGTGGACGAGCTGGGCTCGCTGGTGCCGCTCCAGGTGGTGCAGGCGAAGGACGGGTCGATCGGGGTGATCGTCTCGGGCGTTTCGGTGGTCGATCAGGGGGACGCGCGGCAGGTCGAGACCAAGGTGGTGGGCGGGGTGAAGGGCATCGGCCTCACGAGCAAGCCCGACCTGTTCGCAGAGACCGGGGGGCAGACGGGCGGCATGCTCGCGGCGCTCAACACCGACATCCCCGACGCGCGCCAGTCGCTCGACGACATGGCGGCGGCGCTCGTGGCTCAGGTGAACACACTGCACCGCACGGGCACGAACCCGCTGGGTACGACGAACGTCGACTTCTTCGATCCGGCCGGCATCACTGCCACGGGCATGCGGGTCGCGATCACCGATCGCGACGAGGTGTCGGCCGGCGTGGGAGACGGCACCGGGGCGTACCAGGCCGGAGCGAACGATGTGGCGCTCGGGATCGCCCAGCTCCGCGACACGACCGTCGCCGCGCTGTCCGATACGTTCACCGGTGCTCTGACCACGCTGGTGTCGGACGTGGGCCAGAAGTTACGTTCCAACAGTGCAGCCGCGGAGGTCCACCAGACGCTGGCCGATCAGGCCGGTGCGCGCCGTGCCGCGCTCAGCGAGGTCTCGGTGGACGAGGAGCTGGTGCAGATGATCCAGTTCCAGACGGCCTACGCCGCCGCGGCCAGAGTCGTGTCCACGACCGACGAGATGCTGGCGTCGCTCCTCGCCGTGTGAGCCGCCGCCCCTCGGTCGGTCGCGACATGAGGGGGGCTGCGTGCTGATCCTGAGCCGACGACCCGGCGAAGGCATTCTCATCGACGGCGGCATCCGTATCGTGGTGCTGGCCTCCGACGGCGGAGGCGTGCGCCTCGGTATCGAGGCGCCGGAGTCGGTGGGCATCGTGCGTGAGGAGATCGTCGAGCGCATCGCCGACGAGAACCGCCGCGCCGGTGCGACCCCCGAGGCCCGGCGTTGGCTGGAGGAGCTCGATGGCGCCGTGCCTCGCCGGACGGGCCCCGACGGCGACGCGGCGCGCGCGGCCCGGGCCGATGCCCCCGAGACGGACCCGGACGGCGAAGGCGGGTCGCAGCAGGCTTCCTGACGCCCCTCGCCACGCTCCTGGACACGCGCCGTCGAGGCGCGTGTCGCCCCTCCTGAAGTTTCCCCGTAGCACGTCGATACTCGGGACACGCAGGTGTGCGTCGGGGCGCTCCAGCGCTTCCCGCGCACACACCTGCGTATGGCCGCCTGCGGGCGGGGCGGCACCGGGGAACGCCGCCGAAGGGGCATCAACGAAGGACGGGGCTCGTGTTCGTCGTCATCGGACTGGTTGTCGTGTTCGGCAGCATCATCGTGGGCTACACCATGCACCACGGTGAGCTCGCCGTGCTCATCCAGGTCAACGAGTTCGTGATCATCGGCGGGGCCGCCTTCGGCGCCATGCTCATGGCGAACAAACCGTCCACGGTGAAGCGGATCTTCATCGAAGTCATCGGGCTGCTCAAGCCGAACCCCTACAACAAGAAGGCGTTCTCCGAACTGCTCCAGGTGCTCTACGAGATCTTCTATGTGGCTCGCAAGGACGGTCTCGTCGGCATCGAGTCGCACGTCGAAAACCCGCACGAATCCGAGATCTTCAAGAAGTACCCGAGTTTCCTGAAGAACCACCACGCGGTCCACTTCCTCTCCGATACGCTCAAGGTGCTGCTCACCGGGGCCGTCGACGACCACCACCTCGCGGAGATCCTCGAACTCGACATGGAGCGTCACCACGAAGAGGCCATGGTGGTGCCCGAGGCGCTCACCACGGTGGGGGACGCGATGCCGGGGTTCGGAATCGTCGCGGCGGTGCTGGGCGTCATCATCACGATGGGCAAGATCGGCGGCGCCGCCGCCGAGGTGGGCGAGTCGGTGGCCGCCGCGCTCGTGGGGACGTTCCTCGGAATCCTGCTGGCCTACGGCGTGATCGGGCCCATGGCGCACGCCATCGCCACACGTACGAAGGGCGAGGAGGCCTACATGGCGTGCATCCGCACGGCGCTCCTCTCGTTCGCGCGGGGCGACCCACCCATCACCAGCGTGGAGTTCGCGCGCCGGGCCATCGAGCCCGAAGACCGGCCTTCGTTCACCGAGCTGGAAGAGTCCACCCGTAAGAAGGCGAGCGCGGCGTAATGGACGGCGGCGAGAAGAAGATCATCATCGTCAAGAAGAAGAAGGGCGGTCACGGGGGCCACCACGGTGGCTCGTGGAAGGTGGCCTACGCCGATTTCGTCACCGCCATGATGGCCTTCTTCCTCGTGATGTGGATCATGAGCATGGACGAGGGCGTGAAGGACCTCGTCCAGGGCTACTTCTCGAACCCCATCGGGTGGCGCAAGGCGTTCTCGGGCGGGCAGAACCCGCTGTCGTCGGGCAACGCGCCCACCAACCTCGACATCCGCCGGGCGGTGCTGCTGTCGCGCGAGTACCAGCGCGCGGCCTTCGAGGACGTGGCCGAAGAGATCGAGGAAGGCCTCGAGGCGTCGGGCGTGACCGCGGGGATCGACGCGGCCGTCGAGATCGAGGTCACCGATCAGGGCCTACGCATCGAGTTGATGGAGACCGGTGAGGGCGACCCCTTCTTCGACCGGTCTTCCGCTGAACTCAAGCCGACGCTCGCCCGCGTGCTCGGCGCGATCGCGCCCCGGCTCAACGAACTCACCAACCCGATCGTGATCGAAGGCCATACCGACGCGATGCCCTTCGCCAACCCCAGGCCGGGCTACACGAACTGGGAGCTGTCGGCCGATCGGGCGCAGGCGGCGCGGCGGGTGCTCGAGGCTTCGGGCCTGGGACGCTGGCGGGTCGCCGAGGTGCGCGGGTACGCCGACCGCAAGCTCAAGGTGCCCGACGACCCGTACGCGGCGCGCAACCGGCGCATCTCGCTGCTGCTGCCCTTCGAGGACGTCACCGAGGCCGAGGCTCTGGCCCTGCTGGGGCGCGAGGCGCACGAGGTCGCAACCGACACGGCCGCCGCGGTGAGCGAGGACCACGTGCAGGCCCTGCGCGAGGCGCGTCCGGGCGGGGGGCACTGAGCGCTCGCCGGCTCCGGCTCGCCGGGCCGGGCGCACCTGGGCCACCCGCACGGCAACCTCCGGCCGGGAGTGTGCCGCCTGCTCCGCCCGCCGCTCAGCCTGCGGCGGCGAGGGAGCGCCTGAGCGCCGCGCGCACGTCGTCCAGCGCCGGCACCCCCCGCAGACCCTCGTCGGTAGGATAGACCCGGCAGCAGTTCGCGTCGGCGGCCTCGGCGTCTCCCGCCACGTCCCGTCCGTCGAC
>RFGQ01000371.1 GCA_003695865.1 Gemmatimonadota bacterium
ACCTCGTGCGACAGTTCATCCACGAGGTCGAGGAGCAGGATGAGGAAGGGCACAAAACGGGAAGGCGCTTCCTTATCTTCCCGCGCTACCATCAGCTCGACTGCGTGCGCAAGCTGATCGCCGACGCGCGCGCACGCGGCACCGGCCGACGCTACCTGATTCAGCACTCGGCCGGTAGCGGCAAGAGCTTCACCATCGCCTGGCTCGCCCACCAGCTCTCGACACTGCATGACGCGGACGACCGGCGTGTCTTCGACACGATCGTCGTGGTGACCGACCGCCGCGTTCTCGATCGTCAGCTCCAGAGAACGATGCGGCAGTTCGAGCAGACGCTTGGCGTGGTCGAAAACATCGACACCACCGCGCGCCAGCTCAAGGACGCGCTCGAGTCGGGCAAGACGATCATCGTCACCACGCTGCAGAAGTTCCCGGTGATCGCCGATCAGATCGGCGAGCTGCAGGGCCGGCGCTTCGCCGTGATCGTCGACGAGGCGCACTCTTCGCAGTCCGGGGAAAGCACCAAGTCGCTCAAGGCGTCGCTCGCCGTGGATGATCTGGAGGAGGCCGAGCGGGAGGATGAGGCAGCCGAACCGGGCGAGGACGAGGTGGACAACCTGGCGCTCGCTGAGGCGGTCAAGCGCGGCCACGCCTCGAACCTCTCGCTCTTCGCCTTCACCGCCACGCCCAAGCCCAAGACCCTCGAGCTGTTCGGCACGAAGCGCCCGGACGGCAAGTTTGCGCCCTTTCACCTCTACAGCATGCGCCAGGCGATCGAGGAGGGTTTCATCCTCGATGTCCTGCAGAACTACACGACCTACAAGGCCTACTGGCGGCTGCTCAAGAAGATCGAGGACGATCCACGCTACGAGAAACGCAAGGCCGAGTACCTGCTCAAGTCCTTCGTCGAACTGCACCCGCACGCCATCGCGGAGAAGGTGAAGATCATGGTCGAGCACTTCGCGGGGCAGGTGCAGAACCAGATCGGTGGCAAGGCCAAGGCGATGATCGTCACTCGCTCGCGCCTCCACGCGGTGCGCTATCGGCTTGCTCTGGATCGCTACCTCGCCGAGCGGGGCTACCCATTCAAGGCGCTGGTGGCGTTCTCGGGAACGGTGAAGGACGGCGGCCAGGATTACACTGAAGCCAACATGAATGGCTTCCCCGAGGCGCAGACCGCGAAGATGTTCGAGCGCCCGGAGTACCGGTTCCTCGTCGTCGCGAACAAGTTCCAGACCGGCTTCGACCAGCCGCTGCTGCACACGATGTACGTGGACAAGAAGCTCGGCGGTGTGAACGCCGTGCAGACGCTCTCGCGGCTCAATCGCATTCATCCGGAGAAGGAGGGCACGATGGTGCTCGACTTCGCCAACGAAGCGGAGGAGATCCGGGCTGCTTTCGAGCCCTACTACGAGACGACGCTGCTCTCCGAGGCCACCGATCCGAACCTCCTCTACGAGATGGAAACGCGGCTCGCCGCGTTCCCGGTCTACACCGAAGCGGATGTCGAGGCTTTTGCGAAGGTCTATTTCGACCCCGAGGCGACGCAGGACCGGTTGTACGCGGCGCTGGCGCCGCTGGTCGAGCGCTTCGGAGAACTGTCCGAGGAGGAGCGCGCGGACTTCCGCGGCCATCTCACGGACTACCTCCGACTCTACGCCTTCCTCGCCCAGGTGATGCCCTTCGCCGACGCCGGTCTCGAAAAGCTCTACGTCTTCGCCCGCCACCTGCGTCGGCTGCTGCCGGCCGACCGCGAGGCGCTGCCGCGCGAAGTACAGCAGAACATCGACATGGAGTCGTATCGGATTCAGCAGACCCGGGGCGGGAAGATCGTGCTCGATCGCAAGCCCGGGGTGTTGGACCCCGCGAGCACGAAGGGCAGGCACGGCGCGTCGCCCGAGGAGCTCGAACCCCTGTCCCAAATCATCGCCGAGCTGAACGAGCGCTTCGGCCTGAACCTCGGGCCCGAGCACCGCGTGACCCTCGCGCAGATGATGGAGAAGCTCGACGAGGACGCGGCCCTCGATGCCGCGGCGCGCGTCAACACGCGGGAGAACGTGCGGTTGACCTTCGACCAGAAGGTCGAGCACGTGATCCAGGAGATCGTCGACTCCAACTTCGATCTCTACAAGCGGATTACCGACGACCGTGCTTTCGGTGAGGCGGTCAAAAACTTCCTCTTCGACCAGTACCTGCGCGCGCACCGCAACGCCGAGGAGCTGATCAAGCGCGGCGAGTCGAAGACGCTCGAGTTCAAGTCCACTCTTCGCTGGAACCTGAAGGAGGACCGCAAGGACGACAAGCGCATCACCCACGCCGTGCTCAAAACTATCGCCGCGTTCCTGAACACCGAGGGCGGTGACCTCGTGATCGGCGTTGCCGACGACGGCGAGATCATCGGGATCGAGCGCGACCGGCTCGAGAGCGACGACAAGTTCATGCTCCACCTCGCCCAGGTCGTCCGCAACGGCCTCGGCGATCGCGCCGGCACGTGTATCGACCCGAAGTGCCAGGTCGTGCAGGGCAAGACGGTGTGCGTCGTCAGCTGTCAGCGGAGCCCGGAGCCCGTGTACCTCAAGTGGAAGGGTCTGGAGGCGAACCCCGAGGGCGACTTCTTCGTGCGGAGCGGACCAGGCACGGTGAGACTCTCCCCCGAAAGCGCGCAGGAGTACGTTCGGACCCGGTTCGGCGCGGAGACGAGTGCACGGGAGGGTGCTGCACCGTCTGGTGGGGCTGTCTAGCGAGCCGCTCCTGTGAGGTAACGCGCGTAAACCAAGACCCTCGACTCAATCGGACACCGCCGTAGCGGAGCGCATGCTGACCGCTGGAGAGCACCTGGCGCACCGCGTCGTCCGATCCCCCCGATCGATAGCGCGTTCACGACACCGGAGCAGTGCCGGCTGCGCTTCCCCGCACGGTTCCGCCGCGCCCGACTACGCTTCCGGCACCGCCTGGGAATCCGTGACCGACGACTTGGATGTCGTGGCGGTGGCCGGCGTGCCGCTGCCGCTCGACGGATCGGACTGAGCCGACCCACCCAGCCCATCCACCACCACCGCGGCGGCGACGTGCCCGGTGATGTTGGTCGCGCTGCGGAACATGTCGGGCACGCGGTCGATGCCCAGCAGGATGCCGAGCCCGGCCGTGGGCACGCCCGCCGCTTCCAGCGCGGGCGCGAGCGTGACGATGCTGGCCGACGGGATCGGCGCGACGCTCATCGCGACCAGGAACACGACGACGCCCGCGCTCAGGTACGTGCCGAGCGCGAGGGGGGTGCCGGCGAGCGCGGCGAGGAAGACGACCGCGGCGCCCTGGAAGAGCGCGCTGCCCGCCCGGTTGATGGCGGCGCCCAGGGGCAGCACGAGCGACGAGACGTCGGGGCGAACGCCCAGTCGCTCGGCGTCTTCGAACATGACGGGGAGCGCCGCGATCGAGCTGGTCGTGGAGAAGCCGATCGTGTACGTGCCCACCACGCCCCGCACGAATCGGCGCACCGCCATGCGCCCCAGCACGCGGACGGCGGGCAGGTAGAACAGCGCCATGAACACGAACAGGCCAACGACGACGGTGGCCACGAAGACGGCCAGGCTCACGAGCAGGTCCATGCCCATACGGGCCATGACCGGGGCCGCGAGCCCGAACACCCCCAGGGGCGCGGTCCACAGGATCCAGTGGATGAGCTTCACGAAGACGGCGGCCACGTCGTCGGCCAGGCCGATCAGGCGTTCGCGGCGCTCTCGCTCGATCGCGCCGGCGGCCGCGCCCGCCAGCACCGTCACGACGATAACCTGCAGAAGCGCCCCGTCGGCCAGAGAGCGGAACGGATTGGGCGGCACGAGGCGCAGCACGAAGTCGAGCAGCCCGGGAATCTCGTTCGGCGTGGTCGCGGCCGCCGTGGCGTCGACCGTCACCGGCCAGAGGTGCAGCGCGACCGTCATGAAGCCCATGCCGATCACGATCGCGGGTACGGTGGTGCCCCAGAAGAAGCCGAGCGCGCCGCCGCCGATGCGGCCGATCTCGCGCGGCGAGCCGAGCCGGGCCACGCCGGCGAACAGCGTCGTGGCCACGAGCGGAATCACCACCATGCGGACCGCGTTGATGAACAGGGTGCCGAACGGCTCGGAGGCCTGAGCCACACCGCCGAGCAGCGCACTGCCGGTCGTAGCGGCCAGAAGCCCCACGACGAGGCCGAGCACGAGTCCGAGCGCGGTCGCGCGGTGGTTCATGGTCTCTCCCCTTTCGCTGCGCCTCGAGGTGCGGGCCGAAACGCTCCCAGTCTACGCTCCTGGCCGGCGCGCACGCGAGCCCGGGGGCGGGTGGGTTACGGCTCCGGCTCCGGCTCCCAGCCGAAGCGCTCCCAGTCGATGCGTCCGTCGGGCCCGAAGCGGATCCCGTCGTGCTCGAGCAGGGCGCGCTGGATGCGAGCGTGGTGGTGGAGGTCGGGCGTGGAGACCACGCCGCGGCCGTTGATGACCCGCCACCAGGGTACGTCGCTGTCGTCGGGCAGCCGGGCGAGCGCGCCGCCCACGGCCCGGGCGGCCCGGGGACGCCCCAGGGCGGCGGCCACGTCGCCGTACGAGGCGACCTGCCCGGCGGGGATGGTGCGCACC
>RFGQ01000372.1 GCA_003695865.1 Gemmatimonadota bacterium
CTCGTCGTCTGCGCATCCGGGTCGTAGCCCCTCCGAGCGGCGGGCGTTCCGGGGCGGGCATCACGCGGCGCCGTGAACGGCTCGCACGGCCGCCGCCACCCCGTCGAGCCCGGCTTCGACCTGTGCGTCGTTCAACAGCGCGGGCGGCGCCAGTTCGACGACCTCACCCCGTTCGCCGGCCGGCAGGACCAGCACGCCCCGGCGCAGCGCCTCGACGGCCACGCGAGCCGCCCCGCCCTCGCCCAGCTCGATCCCGAGCAGAAGCCCGCGCCCCCGCACGTCGCGCACGGCCGCAACGCCGCGCAGCCGATCGGCGAGGCCCTCGAGCAGCCGAGCCCCCAGGGCGCGGGCGCGGGCGGGCAGATCCTCGCGTTCGAGCACGTCGAGGAACGCCAGCGCGGCGGCGCAGGCGAGCGGGTGGCCCAGAAACGTGCTGGTGTGCAACGCCTCGCCCTGCGAGGGCGGCCACGCGTCCATGACGTCGGCGGGCGCCACGCACGCCGAGAGCGGCAGTCCGCCACCCAGGGCTTTGCCCACGCAGAGCACGTCGGGCACCACCCCCTCGGCGGCGCTGGCGAAGAGCGCTCCCGTGCGCCCGAAGCCGGTGAAGACCTCGTCGGCGATCACGAGCGCTCCGGCCTCGCGCGCCAGGCGCGCTACTTCGGGCAGGAAGCCCTGCGGGGGCAGGCGCACCCCCGCTCGTCCCTGCACCGGCTCGAAGAGCACGCCCGCCACGGGCGGGCCGTCGGCGAGCGCACGAGCGAAGGTCTCGATCGCGTGCGCCGTGTCGGCCCCGCTCGCCCCCTCTTCCCGGCCGCCCTCGGCCACGCGCGGCCACGGCACCCACGTCACCCCGCGATGCAGTCTCGCCGCGAAGGGCGCGCGGAAGTCGAGCCGGTGCGTGGTGGCGAGGCTGCCGAGGGTGAGTCCGTGATAGCCTCCCTCGAACGCCACGAAGCGACTGCGCCCGGTGGCGAGCTCGGCGGTCTTGAGGGCGATCTCGATCGCCTCCGAGCCCGAGGTCGCGAGCACGGCGCGCGCGTCTTCGAGGGGCGCCAGGTGGGCGAGGCGTTCGAGCAGAAGCAGCTTGACCTCGGGCGGGTGCACGTCGCCCATGCCGTGCACCAGACGCCCCGCCTGCTCGCGCACTGCGGCGACCACGGCCGGATGCGCGTGGCCGGCCAGCGACACGCCGAAGGCGCCGGTCAGGTCGAGGTAGAGGTTGTCGTCCGCGTCGCGCACCATCGCGCCCGCGGCCTCGCTCCAGAACACCGGAAAGTCCGGGGCGAGGAACGTGACGTTGCGCGATTCGACCGCACGCAGCCGCGCGGCCAGCTCGCGCGAGCGTGGCCCGGGGGGCTCGACGACGACGCGGGGGAGCGCCTCGGCCAGGGTCACTCAGCCGTCCCCGAGCTGGTCCTCCGCCACCATGCCCATGGCGTGGTAACCCTTGTCGACGTGCAGCGTCTCGCCGGTGATGCCCGCCCCGAGGGGCGAGCAGAGGAAGGCGGCCGCGTGGCCCACGTCGTCGGCGGTGTTCACGTCGGGCAGCGCCGCGTTCTTGCGGTAGTATTCGACCATCCGGTCGATCTTGCCGATCGCCTTGGCCGCGCGCGACGGCAGCGGTCCGGCCGAGATCGTGTTGACCCGAATACCCCAGCGCCGCCCGGCCTCATAGGCCAGCGTGCGCGTATCGGCCTCGAGCGCCGCCTTGGCCGAACTCATGCCGCCCCCGTAGCCGGGCACGACACGTTCGGCCGCCAGATACGAGAGCGACACCACGCCCCCACCCTCGCGCATGAGGGGGCCGAAGCGCTGAACGAGCGCCACCAGCGAGTACGCCGACGCGCTCACCGCGGCCAGGTAGCCGGGCCGGCTGGTGTCGAGCAGGGGCTTCTGCACTTCGGGCCCGTTGGCCAGGGAGTGCACGAGCACGTCCAGGCACGGCTCGCCGAACTCCTCGCGCATACGGTCGGCCACCTCCTGGATGGTGTAGCCGCTCAGTTCCCGGTAGCGCTTGTCTTCGCGGATCTCGTCGGGGACGTCTTCGGGCGTATCGAAGACGGCGTCGAGCGGATAGATGCGCTCGAATTCCAGTTCACCGCCGTCCGGCAGGCTCCGGTCGAGCTTCCCCCGCTCCAGGCTGCGGGTGAAGATCGAGTAGGTGGGTGGCCACGTGCCCACGCACACCGAAGCACCCGCCTGCGCGAGCGCTCTGGCGATGGCCCATCCGTATCCGCGGTCGTCGGCCACCCCGGCCACGAACGCGCGCTTTCCGCTGAGATCGATCGGCAGCATGTCCGGATCGCTCCTGTCGAAACAGTCCTCGTCGAGTGCGCTCGCCCAAGCTACCGCGCGGGCGCGCCGGGCAGAAGACGGGCGGGCCGGTGAACCGACCCTTACTCGGCGCTCGCGGGCACCGCGGTCGCCGACCCGTCGGGAGCCCATTGGGGCCGGGCGCACGATTTCGTAGCTTTGCCCGCGGCGACACACCCCCGACCGAACCCGGGCTGGAGGCCCCGTACCGTGGACCCGAAGCACCCGAAATCCATCGGCGATCACGAGCTCCGCCCCGAGAGCCTGATGATGAGCTACGGCTACCGCCCCGAGTGGTCGGAGGGAGCCGTGAAGCCGCCGATCTTCCAGACGTCCACGTTCGTCTTCCGCTCCGCCGAAGAGGGCAAGGACTTCTTCGCGCTGGCCTACGGCCTGCGCGAGAAGCACCCGGGCGAGAAGCTCGGCCTCATCTATTCCCGCCTCAACAACCCGGGTCTCGAAATCCTCGAGGACCGCCTCACCCTGTGGGACGAGGCGGAGGCCTGCGCGGCCTTCGAGAGCGGCATGGCGGCCATCTCGACGACCGTCTTCACGTTCGTGCGCCCGGGCGAGACGATCGTGTTCTCCGAGCCGATCTACGGGGGCACCGAGCACCTCTTCCACTCGCTCCTGCCCGAGTTCGGCATCCGCACCGTGTGCTTCAACGCGGCCGACGGCGTGGAGGGGCTCGAAGCGGTCCTCGAGCGCGAGGGCTGCGCCGACTCGGTCCGCATGATCTACTTGGAGACGCCCGCGAACCCGACCAACGCGCTCGTCGACATCGAAGCGTGTTCGGACGTGGCACGCCGACTCTCCACCGACGAGCGGCGCGTGCTCGTGGCGGTCGACAACACCTTCCTCGGGCCGCTCTGGCAGCACCCGCTCAAGCTGGGCGCCGATCTGGTGCTCTACTCGCTCACCAAGTTCGTGGGCGGCCATTCCGACGTCATCGCCGGAGCGGCCCTGGGCCGCGAAGACCTGATCGCCGCCATCAAGGGCACGCGCACGTTCTTCGGCAGCATGGCGGGTCCCTGGACCTCGTGGCTGCTGCTGCGCAGCCTCGAGACGCTCAAGCTGCGCATGACCTCACAGATGAAGAACGCGCGCTACGTGGCCGACTACCTGGCCGACCACCCCAAGGTGGAGCGCGTGTACTATCTGGGGCACCTCACCGAGAGTGATCCCGGCTTCGAGATCTACCGCAAGCAGTGCCTCTCACCCGGCTCGATGATCTCCTTCGAGGTGGCCGGCGGCGAGGCGGAGGCGTTCCGGCTCCTCAACGCGCTTCAGATGGTGAAGCTGGCGGTGAGCCTGGGGGGCACCGAGTCGCTCGCCGAGCACCCGGCCACGATGACGCACTCGGACGTGCCGCCCGAGAGCCAGGCCCGCATGGGCATCACGCCGGCCCTCGTGCGCCTCTCGATCGGTGTGGAGCACCCCGAAGACATCATCGCCGACCTGGAGCAGGCCCTGGCGCAGGTCTGAGCCCCTCGCCCGCCGCCGTCGTACCCGACACCGACGAGCAGAGGTCGCGGCCGGCGCTCGGCCCTCGAACGGATCGGGCGTGCTCGAACTGCGTTAGTGCAGCACCCAGAAGCCGAGCCCCGCGTAGGCGGCGAGCAGCACCGCTCCTTCTAGGCGCCGGATCGTGCGCTGCGTCCACATGACGGGGACGAGCAGCAGCGACATCACCAGCACCGCCGGGTATTCGACCGCCAGCACCCGCTCGCTCACGTGCAGGGGCGCGACCGTGGCCGCCACGCCCAGGATCGCCGCGATGTTGAAGACGTTCGACCCGATCACGTTGCCCACCGCGATGTCGGCCTCCTGCCGGTAGGCGGCCACGGCGGAGGTCACGAGCTCGGGCAACGAGGTGCCCAGGGCGACCATGGTGACCCCGATGACGAGCTCCGAGACGCCGAGCGTCTCGGCGATGAAGGTCGCGGCCGTTACGATCGCCTTGGCGCCGAGCACGAGGCCTCCCGTGCCCAGCACCACGAGGCCCACGTCGCGCATCAGGCCGCCGGGGGTGAGCGCAGCCTGCGCGAAGTCGGCGAACTCCTCGGCCACCTCGGCCGTCTCCTCGCGGGCCGTGCGCATCACGAACGCCAGGTACGCCACGAGCGCGGTGAGCAGGATCACCCCCTCGACACGGGCGATCTCGAGGTCCATGAGGAGGGGCAAGAGCACGAGCGTGATGAGCAACATCACGGGCACCTCGCGCGTCACCGTGCGTCCGGCCACGGCCATCGGGCGCACGAGTGCCGAAATCCCCAGAATCAGGCCGATGTTGGCCAGGTTCGAGCCCATGACGTTGGCGATCGCGAGGTCGCCCCGCCCTTCGAGCGCGGCCACGGTCGAGACGAAGAGCTCGGGCGCCGACGTACCCAGCGACACGACCGTGAGCCCGAGCACCATCGGCCGCACGCCAAGCTTCGCCGCCAGGCGCGCCGCGCCCCGCACGAGCCACTCCGCGCCGAAATACAGCACTCCGACGCCGCCCACGAACAGCAGGACGTTCTGGATCACGCGCGCCCCTCGGCCCGGCGGCGCAGCCACCGTTCGAAGTCGTCCGGCTCCATCGCGTTCAGCACGTCCTCCCGCTGCAGCCAGCCGCGCCGGCCCTGGTCCACCCCGAAGCGCATGTGCTCCAGCCCGTCAAGAGAATGCGCATCGGTCGAAATCGCCACCTTCACGCCGAGTTCCCTGGCCCGACGCGCGTGGATCTCGTTGAGGTCGAGGCGTCGGGGATTGGCGTTGATCTCGACGGCCACGTCCAGGTCGCGCGCCGCCTGTAGTACGGCCTCCACGTCCAGCGCATAGGGCTCACGCTTGCCGAGAATGCGCCCGGTGGGGTGGCCCAGAATGTCCACGGCCGGATGCGCCATGGCACGCAGTACCCGCTCGGTCATGGTCGGACCATCCATGTCCATGAGGGAGTGGACCGAAATGATGACCACGTCGAGCTCGGCGAGCACCTCGTCGTCCATGTCGAGCGCGCCGTCGCGCAGGATGTCGACCTCCATGCCCCGATAGATGCGGATGTCGGGCACGGCTTCGCGCACCCGGTCGAGCTCCGCCCACTGTTGTCGCGCCCGTTCCGGAGTGAGCCCGCCCACCATGGCGAGCGCCGGGCTGTGGTCGCTGATCACCATGTAGGCGTACCCGCGCCGCGCACACGCGCGGGCCATCTCTTCGATCGACGCCTTGCCGTCGCTCCAGGTGGAGTGCATGTGCAGGTCGCCGCGCAGGTCTTCGAGAGCCACGAGCTCGGGCAACCGTCCCTCGCGGGCCGCCTCGATCTCGCCCCGGTTCTCGCGCAGCTCCGGCGGGATCCACGGCAGGCCGAGCGCGTCGTAGACCTCTTCTTCGGTGGCGCCGGCGAGCGGCTCGGCGTGCGCCTCGTCCTCGGCCCGGTAGACGCCCCACTCGTTGAGCGACAGGCCCTGGCGGACGGCAATCTGCCGCAGCGCCACACTGTGCGCCTGTGAGCCGGTGAAGTACTGCAGCGCGGCGCCGGCCGACGCCGCCGGGACCACACGCAGGTCGACCTCGAGCCCCGAGCGCAGCACCACGCTACCCCGCGTCTCACCCGCGCTCACCACGCGCTCGACGGAGCGGAACGTGGTGAAGCGCTCCATGAGGTCGCTCCAACCCTCTTCGGCCACCACCAGGATGTCGATGTCGCCGACCGTGTCCCGGCGGCGGCGGTACGATCCCGCGACCACGACGCGCTCGGCCGTGGGCGCGGCCTCCAGATGGGCCACGAGCGGCCGGATCAGCTCCTCGGCCACGTCCAGGCGAAAGCGACCCGTCTGCCGCCGGTAGTGCTCGATCGCCTCGCGGATGCGCGCCACGCTGGTGGGCCCGAACCCCTCGAGGGCGGCCACCCGGTCTTCCTCGATGGCGCGCTCGAGCTCGTCGATGGTCGTGACGCCCAGCTCCGTCCACAGCTTGCGCGCCTTCTTGGGGCCCACCCCGTCGAGCTGCACGAGGCGCGCGAGCGAGCGGGGCACCTCGGCCGCCACCTCTTCGAGCCGCGGCAGGCGGCCCGTACGCACGAGCGTGGCGAGCTGTCCGGCCAGGTCCTTTCCGATGCCGGGTAGGGCCGAGAGGTCTTCGCCGGCCTCGACCAGGTCGGCGACCGCACCGGGGTGGTCGCGCACCGTGCGGGCCGCGTTGCGATAGGCGCGCACCCGGAACGGATTAGCACCCTGGATCTCGAGCAGGTCGGCGAGCTCGGTGAGGAGCTGGGCGATCTCGACGTTCTCCATCGCGCGGCTACTCCCCCGCCCCGCCGTCGAGCAGCGCCAGGAACGCCGTCTCGTCGAGCACCGGCACGCCCAACTTCTCGGCCTTCGCAAGCTTCGATCCGGGATCCTCACCCGCGACCACGTAGTCGGTCTCACCGCTCACCGACGAGACCACCCGGCCACCTGCCGCCTCGACCATCGCCTTGGCCCGCCCGCGGGGGATCGACAGCGAGCCGGTAAACACGAAGCGCTTGCCCTCGAGCGGACCGCCCTCACGCTCTTCGGGCGGCTCCAGCACCAGCCCCTTCGCCAGCACGTGCTCGATGTGCTCACGGTTGCGGGAGTCGTCGAGGAAGGCCCGGATGCGCGCCGACATGACGGGCCCCACGCCATCGACCGCCTCGAGCTCTTCGGGGGTAGCTTCGAGCACCGCGCGCACGTCGCGGAAGTGCGCGGCCAGCTCACGCGCGACCGTCTGTCCCACCTCGGGGATCCCCAGGCCGTAGAGGAAGCGCGCCAGCTCGGTGTGCCTGGAGCGCTGGATCGCATCCACGAGCGCCGTCGCCGACTTCTCGGCGAAGCCCGGAAGCTCGACGAGCTGTTCGGGCGTCAGGTCGTAGAGGTCGGACAACTCGCGCACGAGCCCCCGCTCGACCAGCAGCTCGGCGGTCTCCTGCCCGAGACCCTCGATGTCGAGGCCCGGCCGAGACGCGTAGTGGACGATCCCCCCCTTGAGCTGTGCCGGACACTCGAACCGGTTCGGGCAGAACGTGGCCGGGCCGTCCTGATGGAGCGGCGCGCCGCACGCCGGGCAGGTGTCGGGCATGCGGAACTCGGGGCCCCGCTCTCGCCCCGGCTCGTCCACCCGCTCGACCACCTGCGGGATCACATCGCCGGCGCGCTGGATGCGCACCAGATCGCCCTCGCGGATGTCCTTGCGGGCCACCTCTTCACGGTTGTGCAACGAGGCCCTGGACACGGTCACCCCGCCTACCATCACCGGGCGCATGAGCGCCACCGGCGTCACCCTTCCGGTGCGGCCCACCGAGAGCGCGATGCGCTCGATGCGTGTCACCTCTTTGCGGGGCTCGAACTTGAAGGCGAGCGCCCAGCGGGGGTGGTGCGAGGTCGCGCCGAGCACGTCCCGGGCCGCTCGCTCGTCGACCTTGATCACCACACCGTCGATCTCGTAGTCGAGGTCGTCCCGGTCGCGGGCGAACGCCTCGTGATAGGCGAGAATCTCGTCCACGGTGCGCGCCAGCTCGATGCGCTTGGGCCGGCGGAAGCCCCAGTCGCCGAGAGCCTCCAGCGCCTCGTGGTCGGTCTCGAACGTAGCGCCATCGACCGCGAGCACGTCGTAGACGAGCACGTCGAGCGGGCGCTCCGCCGTGAGGCGCGGGTCGAGCTGACGCAGGGAGCCCGAAGCCGAGTTGCGCGGGTTCACGTAGGGCTCGGCTCCCTGCTCCACCATACGCTGGTTGAGCGCCTCGAAGGCCGAGAGGTACATCAGCACCTCGCCGCGTGCGGCGAGCAGCGCGGGCGCCGGGCGGCGCGACTCGTCCAGGCGGAGCGGCAGCGTGGGAATCGTGCGCGCGTTCGCGGTCACGTCCTCGCCCTCCATGCCGTTCCCCCGGGTGACCGCACGCACGAGCACCCCCTGCTCGTACACCAGCTCGATGGAGGCGCCGTCGAGCTTGGGCTCGAGGATGTAGACCACGTCGTCGCCCAACACCCTGCGCACCCGTTCGTCGAAGCGGCGCACGTCTTCGGGTTCCTGCGTCGAATCGAGCGACAACATGGGGACCACGTGCCGCACCGTCTCGAACGCCTCGAGCGGATCCGCGCCGACCCTGAGCGTCGGCGAGTCGGGGGTCACGAGATCGGGGAAGGCCTCTTCGAGCCGCTGCAGGCGGCGGAAGAGCGCGTCGTAGACCGAATCGTCGATCTCCTGGCGGTCCTCGACGTAGTAGAGGCGGGCGTGGCGCGTGAGCTCGCCGCGCAGCGCCTCCATGATGCGGGCGGCCTCCTCCCGGTCGAGGCGGTCGTCCCCGCTCTGGTCGAGTAGCTCGTCGAGCGTCAAGCGCGCATCCGGGCTCAGATGGATCCGTCCCGCGGCGCCGCACGCGCCGCCCCCCCAGCGTCCGCACGTGCGGGGCCCGGAAAGGGTCCGCGGCGGAGCGTCTTAAGGTGCCACGGTGGCGGGCCGGAGTGAAGACTGGACGCGAGGGAGAGGTAGGCGGGCTGGTTACGATGACGCGCGTCGAAACGAAGTCACAGGACAGGAAGGGAATCAGAGGGTGGGTTGGAGCGTCATCGGGTCACGGCGGATCCCTGCTCGCCCCGACTAGGAAACGGGCCGTGACGACCCGGCTTCCGGCCTGACCTGGAGCCGAGCGTGCACCGGTCCCCTCACCACCGCGCAACTCGATCCTCAGGCCATGCGCAAGGGATCGTTGAGCAATCCACCCCGCCACACACCGTGCCCTGGCGTAGCTCAGCCCCGCGTTGGACCGAAAGCCATCGCCGTCTCCGACCACGGGAACCAAATCCACTCCGCCTCGAAGCTCGACCGTCGACGCGCCCTGCGCCCTGGCCTCCCGAAGGAGCGCATCGACCTGTGCCAGGCGCACCTCGTCCGAGAAGCAGGGCTCTCCCAACGCGAACGGTCCGATAACGGTCGATGCGTCAACAACGGCGCTCACGCTACTCTCCTCGGCACCCTGACCGGACGCCCGCTCCGAACCGGCGGTCGCCATGAAGACGAAGAACAACGAGGCGACGAAGCCGCCGAGTCCCAACGCCCTCAACGCCGACGTCATCCAGTCATGATATCGGTGCCGTTTATGAAGATCAGGTGACAGCCAGTCAAGGATGTTCTCTGGAAGCTCAAGTAACACCTTCAGCACAGCATCCAGGGCACCAGGGACAGAGAAGACAAGGATACCTACGACGACAATCGACCATGTGATCCAGCGAGAGACGTTTACGGTAACCCCGGGAAGCAGCTCACTATCGACGCCGAACAGTGCCAGTGCACCTAGTGTGACGCCTGCCAGCAACACCAGTGCGGCAAGCGCGGCCACCAGTCCCATCAAGGTCCCGTCACCCTTCGACCTGCCCCGCCCGTCCTCCTCTGCCAGCATCACCACGGCCACCAAGGACCCGACCACTAGTCCCGCGGGCAGCATCGCGAGGAGGCTACTCCAACAGCCTCCATCCTGCAGGAGATCGGGCCAGGCAAAAAAAGAAAGGAGCGCCGCGATGCTTGCGGCTTGCAACACGTCGATCCAACGTCCCGCGTTACCCCCCGAACCAGCACCCGCCCCGCCTGCACCCGCTGATCGATGCGTCTTCTCGCAGAGCGCAATCAGGCAAACACCCAAGAACGCAAGCGACAACATCAACCACCCTCTCCTGACGGGCCATTCACTCACTACGACTATCAACGCGAGCGGCAGCCCTACGAACACCCCGGCGGCGATCCGAGGCTTGAAGCGCGATTTTGGCTCTTTCGAGGCACCGTGAGAGGAAGGAGCGAGAGGCAGGAGGTTGGCGCCCCGGGGCCACCGCCATTGGCCGCGTGGGAGGCCGAAGCAATCCGTTGTCGTGAGCCCCGGACATCCAGCGAGCGGGCCTTCGCCGTGGGGCTCGCTCGCCTTCCTGAGCCCCATCTTCTGCTCAAGACGCTCACGCGCAAGTGTGAACTCGAGGGCCCGGCAATAGATCCGGTGGAGCATGGACGGCGTCAGAGTTGCAAAGACGCCGACGAACGCGGTCACGAGGGCTGCGAACCAGAGGGTCTCAGGTGCGGGGTCCTGTGGTCCTCGCCAGAGCGCCGCGCCGACTGCGCCATAGAGGACAAGGATGACGCTGGTATGGAAGCCGAGTCTACGGTGGTAGGTGGCTCGTTTTGCCTGCTCGATCTCCGCTACCTTGCAATAAACGACCCAAGGCTCCGGGGGCGTCATGGACCCTCCCGTGTGCAAGAGAACTATTAGGACGGAACCGGACTCCCTCAACGACGACGAGCCTCCCGGGTCGACCTTTCCGCAGTTTATGCATTACCTGCCCAGACCGCAAACACTAATGCGCCCCAGCGGCTTCGACGCTGTTCGAGCGGAGCGGCCGACCAAGCACGGGCAGTCGTCGACGCTGGACCCGATCTGGCCATTTGCGCCCCCGCCCCGTATATGACAACCTCGGATTCCGCCTCTCCGAGCGGCGAGGCGGCCGCGCCGCGGTCCCGCGTCGACCTCCGCTCGCCGTGGGCCCGCCCAACGCTGGACCGGGCACCACGCCCGTCGGGCCGGAGGAGACAGCAGCCATGATTCGACGCACGCTCACGAGCGCCCGCGCGGTGCTCGCCGCCCTCACGCTCGCGGCGCTCGCGCTCGCCGCCCAGCCGGCGACCGCACAGATGGAGCGCACCACCGACCGCCGGCCCGACGAGGGTGACGGCCCCTTCGGCCGCATGATCATCCGCGGCGCCATGGTCATCGACGGCACGGGCGCGCCGCCCCGCGGCCCCATGGACATCGTCGTCGAGGGCGACCGCATCGTCGAGATCCGCTCGGTCGGCTTCCCGGGCGTGCCCATCAACGAGCGGCGGCGCCCGCAGGGTGCCGACTTCGAGCTCGACGCGAGCGGCATGTACGTGATGCCCGGGTTCGTCGACATGCACGCCCACACGGGCGGCGCGGGCAAGGCGCCGCAGCCCGAGTACGTCTACAAGCTGTGGATGGGGCACGGCATCACGACCTCACGGGGCGTGGGTCACGGGCCCATGATGTGGGCGCTGCGCGAGAAGGCCCGCGCGGCCCGCAACGAGATCGTCGCGCCGCGCATGTTCACCTACGCCCGCCCCGGCGAGGCCTGGGACCAGGGTCCGATCGACTCGCCCGAGCAGGCCCGCGCCTGGGTCCGCTGGGCCGCCCAGCAGGAGGTCGACGGCCAGCGTATCGACGGTCTCAAGCTGACCGCGTTCGATCCCGAGATCATGGAGGCGCTCATCGACGAGGCGCACAAGCACGGTCTCGGCACGGTCGCGCACCTTGCGCAGACCGGCCTCGCGCGCATGACCGCGCTCGACGCGGCCGAGCTCGGGCTCGACATGATGACCCACTACTACGGTCTGTTCGAGTCCATGCTGAAGGACTACAGCATCCAGAACTGGCCGCTCGACTACAACTACAACAACGAGCAACACCGCTTCGGCCAGGTCGCGCGCCTGTGGAACCAGATCTACGAGCCCGGTTCCGA
>RFGQ01000373.1 GCA_003695865.1 Gemmatimonadota bacterium
CCCTCGTGACGGATCTCGAGGGCCGTCCGCTCGCCGAGGCCGAGGGCCCGGCCGCGCTGGTCGATCCCCGGCGGCCCGAGGACTCGGTCGCAGTGGTGAACGGCGTGGCCCGCGACGCGCTGGCCGCGGCGGGCCGCTCGATCCCCGCGCGGGCGCTGTGGGCCGGCGTGGCGGGCGCGGGGGGCGACGCGGTCCAGCGCCTCCTGGCCGAGCGGATGCGGGCGAGCGGTATCGCCGAGCGGCTCTGCGTGGGTTCGGACGCCGACGCCGCCTTCCACGACGCCTTCGCCGACGGGCCCGGCATCCTGGTGATCTCGGGCACCGGCTCGGTGGTGCTCGGACGCGGACCCGACGGCCGCCGCGCGCAGGTGGGGGGCTGGGGCGCCCTGCTCGGCGACGAGGGCAGCGGCTACGCGATCGGCATGGCCGCCCTGAGGGCCGTCGCGCGCGGTGTGGACGGTCGCTCCGCCGAGACGTCGATGACCCGTCCGGTCCTCGATCGCCTGGGGCTCGACGCGCCCGAGGCACTGATCGGCTGGGTGGCGGGCGCGAAGAAGTCGGACGTGGCGGGGCTCGTGGGCATCGTCGAGGACGCCGCGGCGGCCGGCGACGCCGCGGCTTCTGCGATCGTCGACGGGGCGGTGGAGAGCCTGGTCGCGCACGTGCTCACGGCCGTGCGTCGCCTGGGACCCTGGCCCGGGCGCCCGCCGGTGGCGCTCAGCGGCGGACTCCTGTCGCCCAGCGGTCCGCTCCGCCGCCGGACCATGGCGGCCCTCGCGGGCATCGTGTGCCAGCCCCTCGATCGCGAAGTGTCGGGTGTGCGCGGCGCGGCGACGCTGGCCCGCGAGCTCTGCGGCGCCGGCTGAGGGAGACGCCCGGGCTGCGGCTCGGCTCCCCGGCTCGGCGGCCGCACCTCCCGGCGGCGGGGCTTCAGCGCAGCGCGGCCTCCAGCGCGGTCGCGGCGTCGGTGCGCTCGTCCCGGTACTTCACGATGACCGGGGCGTAGAGCTGGACGCCGTGGTCTTCGGCGAAGGGCCCCGACGCGCGTCGCGAGCCCGGCACCACGACCGCTCCCTCGGGGATGGTGAGCGGCCGCTCCGGCGTGGCCCGGTGGACCGTGCCGCGCACCAGATCGTACACGGCCGTCGACGCCGTGAGCTGCACGCCCGGCGCGAGCACGGCCCGGCGGCCCACCAGCGTGCCCTCGAACACGCCGGTGTTCCCGCCGATCATGGCGTCGTCCTCGACGACGACCGGGCGAAGGCCGACCGGCTCGAGCACCCCGCCGAGCTGGGCGCCCGCGCTCAGGTGCACCCGTTTGCCCACCTGGGCGCAGGACCCCACGAGCGCGTGGGAGTCGATCATCGCGCCCTCGTCCACGTAGGCTCCCACGTTCACGTAGGCGGGCGGCATGATGACGACGCGCGGGCCCAGGTAGGCACCGGCCCGAACGGCGCTCCCGCCCGGCACGATGCGGATGTTCTCCTCCACGCCGCGCGTGTCGCGCAGCGGAAGCGTGTCGCGGTCGAAGTAGGGCGCCGGCGCCGCGTCGATGCGCGTGGTCTCGCCAACCCGGAACGCCAGCAGGATGCCGCGCTTCACCCAGGGCACCGCCCGCCAGCCTTCGGGCCCCGGCTCGGCGGCGCGCACCACGCCCCGCTCCAGCGCGGCCAGCAGCTCGGCCACGACGGCCCGGGCTTCGTCGCGCGGACCGGGGTCGCCGCCTCCCGACCCCGTGGCCTCGAACAGGCGCTCGACGTCGGCGCGCAGCGCCTCGATCGCGCGTGCGCCGCTCACGGCAGGTCCACTCCGGCGGCCGCGAGCGCGTCGCGCAGCACGGGTTCGAACGCGGGGTCGAGCGGTGTGAGCGGCAGCCGGTAGTGGGCCTCCATGCGGCCCATAATGCGCAGGGCGGCCTTCACGGGAATCGGGTTCGTCTGCACGAAGTTGGCGCGCATGAGGGCCAGCAGCCGGTAGTGGATCTCGCGCGCGCAGCCGAAGTCCCCCGCCAGCGCGGCTTCGCACATCCGGGCCATGGCGTGCGGCACCTCGTTGCCCACCACCGAGATCACGCCGTCGGCCCCGGCGGCGATCATGGGCAGCGTGAGGTCGTCTTCGCCCGAGAGCACCAGGAAGCCATCGGGGCGTTCGCGCAGCAGCGTCATCACCTGGCCCAGGTCGCCCGACGCCTCCTTGACGCCCGCGATGTGGGGCTCGCCGGCCAACTCGAGCACGGTCTCGGGCCGCACGTTCGAGCCGGTGCGCCCGGGCACGTTGTAGATGAAGACCGGACGCTCGGCGGCCTCGGCCACGGCGCGGTAGTGCGCGAGCAGGCCCGTGTGGGTGGGCTTGTTGTAGTAGGGGCTCACCGTGAGCACCGCATCGGCGCCCGCCTCGACCACGGCGCGTGTGCGAGCCACGGCCTCGGCGGTGGCGTTGGCGCCCGCGCCCGCCATGACGGGCACCCGGCCGGCGGCCTGTTCGACCGTCACCGCCACGACGCGCCGCTGCTCGTCGCCGCTCATCGTGGCGCTCTCGCCCGTGGTGCCGCAGGGCACCAGCACGTGCGCGCCGCCCTCGATCAGAAAGTCCACGTGGCGGCGCAGCGCGGCCTCGTCGATGCGCCCCCGCTCGTCGAACGGCGTGACCATGGCCACGCCGAGCCCCTGGAAGCGTTTCAGGCTCATGCCTCGTCCTCGTCCTCGTCGTCGTCGTTGTGCCGTGCGTCGCGCGGCGCGGGGCCCGACCCCGCGGCGCCCGCGTCCGTGGCCCCGCTCCACGCCTCGGCGAGAAGATCGTCGAGCGTGAAGACGCCGTGGCGGCCGCGCACCCAGGCTGCGGCGGCCAGCGCGCCGCGCGCGAAGCCCTCCCGCCCGCGCGCGTCGTGCCGCAGTTCGATGCGATCGTCGCGCCCCTCCACGAGCAGCGCGTGCGATCCGGGTACCTCGCCCACCCGCGCGCTGGTCACGTGCAGCACCGAGGGATCGGCCGCCCCGCTGGGTGGACCCGCCGCCCAGCGCTGCTTCGCGGGGAGCGCGCCGAGCACCGCCTCGGCGAGCGAGACCGCCGTGCCGCTCGGGTGATCGAGCTTGTGGCGGTGGTGCACTTCGTGGATGGCCACGTCGTAGCGCTCCCCCGCGCGCCCGACGCCGTCCACCAGTCCCGCGAGCGCGCGCGCGGCGCGCAGGAACAGCGCCACGCCCAGCGAGAAGTTCGACGCGTACAGCAGGCCGGTGCCGGCCGCGCGGACCGCGTCGGCCACGCGCGGCAGGGCCTCGCCCCACCCGGTCGTGCCGCTCACGGTGTCGAGACCCGCCTCGGCGAGCGCGACCAGCCCGTCGGGCGCCGCGGCGGGCGTGGTGAACTCGATGGCCACGTCGGCCAGTTCCAGCGGCGCCCGCTCGAGCGGCCAGACGGTGCCTTCGGCCCCTCCCGGATCGACGCGCCCCACCACCTCGTGCCCGTCGGCCCGGGCCAGGCGCTCGACCGTGCGGCCCATGCGGCCGTAGCCCACCAGCAGGATCCTCACGGTCCCTCCTCGTCGGGGGCCGCCGCGCCGCCCGCTGTCACCGGCTGCGGCCGGGCGTCGGCGTCGGGCCGGGTCGGATCGTCGGGCAGCGCGTCCCGCGCCTCGCGCAGCTCGATGAGCGAGAGGTGCAGCCGGCGCACCAGGTCGGGAGCGTCGTCCTCGGCCACCACGAAGCTCATGCTCACATCCGAAGCCTGCGAGATCAGGTGCACCGGGGTGCGCCCGACGGCCCAGAAGACCAGCGCGTCCATGCCGGGCTCGCGCAGCATGCCCTGCCCGACGACCGTCACGGTGGCCAGGCCGTCGACGACCTCGACCTCGGCGAAGGCCGACAGCTCGTCGCGCACGGCGCCCAGCTCCTCGTCCACGTCGACCGTGAAGGCCGTCGAGGAGTGCGAGGTGGCCACCAGGTCGACGGGCACACGGTGGCGCCCCAGCACCTCGAAGACGCGCGCCAGGAACCCGTAGGCCATGGCGCTGGGGAAGGCGCGCACCTTCATGAGCACCACGTCGGGCTTGAAGGCGACCGCCGCGAACGTGCCCGTGCCGCGGCGGTCCTGGCGCACGAGTGTGCCCGGCGCGTCGGGGTCGAACGAGTTGCGGATGGTGAGCGGCACGCCCGTGGCCGCGGCGTGCTTGGCGGCCTTGGGATGCAGCACGCGCGCCCCGAAATACGACAGCTCGACCGCTTCCTCGAATCCCAGCTCGGGCACGAGCCGGGCCGAGCGCACCGCCGCGGGATCGCCCGAGAGCATGCCGTCCACGTCGGTCCAGATGAGCACCTCTGCCGCGTCGAGCGCGCCCCCGAGCAGGGCGGCCGTGTAGTCCGAACCGCCGCGGCCCAGCGTGGTCGTGGCGCCCAGCTCGGTCGCGCCCACGAAGCCCTGCATCACGGCGACGGCGCCCGCATCGAGCACGGGCGCCAGGTGGCGCGCGGCCAGCGGCTCGAGCGCCGGCACCACCGGCGCCGCACGCCCGTGACGGCCGTCGGTGCGGATCACGGCGCGGGCGTCGACCGGCCGGGCGTCGAGCCCCGCGTCGACGAGTGCGCGCACCACCAGGGGCACTGCCAGGTCTTCGCCGACGGCGCGGATGCGGTCGGCCGTGGCGGGGCCGAGCGGGGCAGGCGGGCCGGGTGCGGCGGCCGCCTCGACGAGCGGAGCGAGCGCGGCCTCGAGCCGGGCGTCGAGCGCTTCGCGCTCACCGCCCTCAACGCCCAGGTCGTCGGCCACGGCGGCGTGCCGCGCGCGCAGGGCCTCGAGCGCCTCGGCGGCGGGTCGGCGCCCGTCGGCCACGTCGTCGAGCAGGTCGGTCACGCCCGCCAGGGCCGACACGACCACCACCGAGGCGCGGCCGCCGTCGCCTTCGGCCGTGCGGGCCACCAGGCCCGCGAGGGCGCGCAGCCGCGCGGCGTCGGCCACGGAGGTGCCGCCGAACTTGTGGACCAGGGGCCCCGTGGCCCGGCGGGCGCCCCGCGACGTCGCGCTC
>RFGQ01000374.1 GCA_003695865.1 Gemmatimonadota bacterium
ATCGCGACACGCTGGTGGGCGCCGACCTGGGCTGGCACCTCCTGCTCGCGCTCCCCGCCGCCTTCCTCTACGGTATCTCGATAAAACTTGAGGTAAATACACGTAAGTACCTGAAAATAAATACATTGGTCGGTGTGCCTGAGTTCTCGGGGGCCGGGGATTCCAACCTGCTCCACGAGGGGATCTACGCGCAGGTGCGCCATCCGCGCTACCTGGCGATCATGGTCGGTACCGCCGGGTGGGCGCTGTTCGCGAACTACGCGGGTCCCTACGTGGTGGCCCTGCTGCTGCCCGCGGCGCTCTACGGCGTGACCGTGCTCGAGGAGCGCGAACTGCTTCACCGCGTTCCGGAGTACGGGGACTACCGGGCGCGGGTGCCGCGTTTCGTGCCTCGGCGGTAGTTTTCTGGGTCCACCGAACTTCTCGCCAGGGCAGACGGGGAAGCGATGAACGATCCGGACCGGAAGATCCGAGTGCTGGTCGCCAAGCCGGGGCTCGACGGGCACGACCGCGGCGCCAAGGTGATCGCGGCCGCGTTCCGCGACGCCGGCTTCGAGGTGATCTATACGGGGCTGCACCAGACGCCCGAGATGATCGTGAACGCCGCCGTTCAGGAGGACGTCGACGTGGTCGCGCTCTCGGTGTTGTCGGGGGCCCACATGACGCTCTTCCCGCGCGTGCTCGAGCTTCTGCGGGCCGAAGGGGCCGATCACATCCTGCTGACGGGGGGCGGCATCATCCCCGAGGACGACATGGAGAAGCTTCGTGAGATGGGCGTGGGGCGCCTTTTCGGCCCCGGTACGCCGACCTCGGAAGCGGTCGCCTACATCCGCGACTGGTTCGAACACCACCGGGAGCACGTCTGACGCCCCCGGTCGAGGGTGGGGCGTTACGCGATCTTCACTTCGCACCCCCCGGGCGGGCGCTGAGATTGCACGGATGATGCTTTCGGGTCCCCCTCGCATCGAGCGCCGGACGCCGGGGCTGTACGCCCTCGCACCCGCGGAGGCGGGGCGTTGGGTGGTGTGGGGCGTCGCGCTCGCCGGTATCGGATACGCGATCTCGTTCCTGGGGTCGCTCCTGCTTCAGGACCGGTTTCCGGCCAACCTCACCGACCTGGTCGCCGCCGCGTGCGCGCTGCCCGCGCTGGCGCTCGCCAGGCGGGGTCGGCCTGCCGAGGGGGGCGCGCTCATGGCGCTCGCCATCTGGCTCGAGCTGCACGCTTCGGTCTTCCTGGCCGGTACGCTGCTGCCCTCCGCCCTGCCGGTCGTTCCGGCGCTCGTGTTGGGCATCGGGCTGCTCTTCGGCGCGTCGGCATCCCTGTGGGCCGCCGCCGCGACCGCGCTGTCGCTGCCGGGGGCCGTCGTGCTGGCCGGAGCGGCGGGGTGGGGCCCCGGCCTGGCTGGCGACGAGGTGTTCACCGCGCTCATCCTGGCGCTCTCTGTGGCGGTCACGGCCGTGATCGTGTCGTTCAGCCTTGCGGTGCTGACGCGGGAGGTGAAGCGAGCGCAGCACAGCGAGCGCAGGCTGGCCGAGACCCTGGCGCACGCACCGGACGGGATCGTCCAGCTGGACCGCCGCGGCACGATCGTCGCCGCGAACCCGCCGGCAGAGCGGATGTTCGGCCGGGCGGTCGGTAGCGGACGGGGGATACACGCCTATCGGCTGGCCCGCCGCCTCGTGGCCGACGTGGACCGCTCTCAACTGAGGTCGCTCGTCCGCAGGGTCGCCGCGGGCACGCGCGAACCGGTCGAACTCGAGTTGCGGCTCGCCGAGGGTGTGCGCGCCACGCTCGAGGTGACCAGCGCGCCGCTCCTCGATCCGCGCGGGCGCTTCGACGGGCTGCTGGTGATGACGCGCGACGTGAGCGCGCGGCGGCTGGCCGAACGGCAGGCGGTCGAGCTGGGCCGTATCCTCGAGGAAGCGCGGGCCGAGATCTATGTGGTGCGCATCGCCGACGGCAGCCTCGCCCTGGTGAGCCGTGGGGCGCGTGAGCGTATCGGCCGGCCGGCGGGCACCCTGGCGGCCGACATCGCAACGGTGAACCCCCTGCTCACGCCCGCGGCGATCGCCGAGCTGGGCCGCCGCGCGCGGGCCCAGGCCGTGCGCCTGGACGGCATCCACGTGCGCGCCGACGGATCCCGCTATCCGGTCGAGGTGCAGGCCGTCGCCGCCACCCTCGACGGTGAGGACGTGGTCGTCCTGTTCGCGTTCGACGTGAGCGAGCGGACGCAGGCCCGCGACGAGCAGAAGCGGCTCCTGGCGCAGCTCCAGCACGCCCAGAAGATGGAGGCGGTGGGGCAGCTCGCGGGCGGGATCGCGCACGACTTCAACAACCTGCTCACCGTGATCGGGGGCAGCGCCGAGGCGCTGCTCTACGAGGCCGAAGGCGAGGTCCGGGAGCTGGCGCTCGAGATCCGAGACGCCCAGGAGCGGGGGGCCGCCCTGACCCGCCAGCTCCTCGCCTTCGCGCGGCGCGGGGTCGTACAACCGGCGCTGCTCTCGTTGAGCGAAGTGGCCGGAGAGGTGCGGCCGCTGGTGCGCAGGTTGGTGGGGGAGCGCATCGACCTGCGCGTGGTGACGCGCGGGGATGCCCCCGTGGTGGCCGACCGGGGGCAGATCGAGCAGGTGATCCTCAACCTGGTGGCCAACGCGCGCGATGCCATGCCCGACGGAGGCACGGTCGAGATTCACGTGGACGGTCGCGTCTCGGCCGACGGTTTCGTGAGCCTCGAGGTGGTCGACTCCGGAGAAGGCATGGACCCGGAGGTGGTCCGCCGTGCGTGCGAGCCGTTCTTCACCACCAAGCGGCGGGGGCGGGGTACGGGGCTCGGCCTCTCGACGGTGCACGGCATCGTGAGCCAGAACGGGGGCTCGCTCGAGATCGACTCCGACCCGGGGCGGGGCACCACCGTGCGCGTGCTCTGGCCGCGGGCCTCCATCGAGGACGCCCGGCGCGGACCGCACGATGCCGAGGCCGCCGGAGCCGGCTCGGCTTCCGGGGAGCCGGGCGGTGCGCCCCTCCCGGCGGGAGCGGGCCCCACGGACGGAGCATCCGGTGACGATCCCGCCGCGATGGGGGGGCGCCGCCTCGCCGCCCGCCCACCCGAGCGACCGCCGCGTGTGCTGGTGGCCGAGGACGACGATGGCACGCGCGGCGTGGTGCGGTTGTTCCTCGAGGGCGCGGGCTACGAGACGCTGCTCGCCGGCGACGGCGCCGAGGCCCTCGCGCTGCTGGAGGAGCGGGGCGCCGAAGCCGTCGATCTGGTCGTGACCGACATCGTCATGCCGCGCATGTCGGGGGTCGAGTTGGGGCGTCGGATCGGCGAGATCGCGCCCGACCTGCCCGTGTTGTACATGTCGGGCTACCTGGACCCCGACCACGCAGCCGACCCGGACGGGACGATCTCGTGGGAGTTGATCCGCAAGCCCTTCCGGCGCGCGGAGTTCCTCGACCGCGTGGGGCGCGCCCTTGCGATGCGCGCCCGTGCTGCACCGTCGCCCAAGGGGGGGTGATCCCCGTCCCCTCGAAGGGCTATCTTTAGCGGTTGCCCGCCCCTGCGGCGCCGCCGGCCAGGCGGGCGCGCGAAAACGCTGACACGATCCCCCACAGAAGACGGTGTGCGAGGGTCCCGCGCTGCAGACCCGGGGCCCGGGCGCGCCGCGAGGACTGGCATGGCCTCCTCCGATCCGCAGAGTCCGGCCACGACCGAGAGCCGTCTGGGCCGGCTGGCCGCCGAACTGGTCGAACTGCGTGAACGCCTGCGGCTGGGCGGCGGGCCGGAGCGCATCGAGCGCCAGCACGCGCAGGGCAAGTGGACGGCGCGCGAGCGCGTTGCGGCCCTGCTCGACGAAGGGTCCCCCTGGCTCGAAGTGGGGTTGCTCGTGGCGCACGACCTCTACGACGGGCAGGCGCCTGCCGCAGGCGTGGTCACGGGTGTGGGCCGGGTGCGCGGCCGCGAGGTGGTGGTGGTGGCCAACGACGCCACCGTGAAGGCCGGCTCGTGGTGGCCGGAGACCATCCGCAAGATCCTGCGCGCGCAGGAGATCGCGATGCGCTGCCGCATCCCGATCGTCTACCTGGTCGACTCGGCCGGGGTGAACCTGCCCTACCAGGGGGGGGTGTTCCCGGGCCAGTACGGGGCGGCCCGGATCTTCTACTACAACTCGGTGATGCGTCGCTACCTGGGGGTGCCCCAGCTTGCGGCCGTCATGGGGCCCTGTATCGCGGGTGGCGCCTACCTGCCGGCGCTCTCGGACGTGATCCTCATGGTCGAGGGGACCTCGTTCATGGGGCTCGGCGGACCGAACCTCGTCAAGGGCGCCACCGGCCAGGTCGTCGAGGCCGAGGAGCTGGGCGGTGCGCGCGTGCACACGTCGATCAGCGGCGTAGCCCACTATGCCGTGCCCGACGACGAGGCGTGCGTGGCCAAGCTGAGGGAGCTGGTCGCCGAGCTTCCGCCGCCACACCCGGTCGACCTCGATGTCGACGCGCGTCCGGGACGCGATCCGGGGGACCTCTACGCCCTGTTGCCCGACGACCACCGGCAACCCTACGACATGCACGCCGTGCTCGAGTGCCTGCTCGACGAGGGGCATCTCGACGAGTTCCAGCCCGACTACGCGGCCGAGATGATCTGCGGTACGGGTTCGATCGGGGGGATCACGGTGGGTGTGATCGCCAACGCCCGCGGCATCGTGAAGGACCACCGTCCGGGGCCGCCGCGCTTCGGCGGTATCGTCTACACGGAGAGCGCCGAGAAGGTGGCCTACTTCATCGAGACGATGAACCGCCACCGCACGCCGCTGCTCTTCGTGCAGGACGTATCGGGCTTCATGGTGGGGCCCGACGCCGAGCATTCGGGCATCATCCGGGCCGGCGCACGCTTCGTGGAGGCCATGGCCACGGCCACCGTGCCGAAGCTCGTGCTGACCGTGAACCACGCGTCGGGCGCCGGCTACTATGCGATGGCGGGTCAGGGTTTCGACCCCGACTTCATCCTCTCGCTTCCGACCGGCCGCATGGGCGTGATGGAGGGTGAGAGCGCGGTCATGGCGCTCTTCAGCGCGCAGCTCGAGCGCCTCAAGGCCGAGGGGAAGGTGCCCGACGAGGACCTTCGCACCCGCATGGACGAGGTTCGCGAGGACTACGACCGGCAGCTCGACGCGCGCTTCGCCGGCGCCCGGGGCTTCGTCGACGAGGTGGTGCTGCCCGAGGAGGTGCGCCCGGCGCTGCTGCTGGCGCTGTCGGCGGCGCTCAGGAACCCCGGCCCCCACCTGGGCGCGTTCGACCTGGGGAGCGGGGGGCTCGCACCCACCCTCGGCGCGCCGGCGGCACGGGGGGGAGCGGGTTCGCCCGGCGGGCTCGAAGATGGACGTGGATCCGACGAGGGTGACGCATGAGCGACGGCCGCGTGGTGAGGATCGCAAGCGGGCAGGGCTTCTGGGGCGACGACCTCGAGGCGCCGGTCCGTCAGGTCGAGGGCGGGCCGATCGACTACCTCATGATGGACTATCTGGCCGAGGTCACGATGTCCATCATGCAGAAACAGCGCGCCCGCGACCCGTCGGCCGGGTACGCACGGGACTTCGTGCCCCTCATGGAGCGGCTCTTCCCAGCGCTCGTGGAGCGGGGGATCCGGGTGGTGACCAACGCGGGCGGCGTGAACCCGGTGGGGTGCGCCGACGCGCTCCTCGAAGCCGGCCGGCGCGCCGGCGTCGAGGGCCGGGCGCGCGTGGGCACGGTCACGGGCGACGACCTGATGGACCGGCTCGATGCCCTGCTGGAGGCCGGCCACACGCTGGCCAACATGGAGACCGGCGAGCCGCTCGCCACCATCCGCGACCGGGTGCAGAGCGCCAACGTCTACATCGGGGCCGCGCCCATCCTGGAGGCACTCCGAGCCGGCGCGGACGTGGTGGTCACGGGCCGCTCGACCGACACGGCGCTCACCTATGCGCCGATGATCCACGAGTTCGGATGGGCGGCGGACGCCTACGACCGTCTGGCCGCGGGGGTCGTGGCCGGGCACATCAACGAGTGCGGGGCGCAGAGCACCGGTGGGAACTGCCTCGCGGACTGGTGGGCGATTCCCGACCTGGCGGGCGTGGGCTTTCCGATCGTCGAGGCTTCGGAGGACGGGTCCTTCGTGGTCACCAAGCACCCGGGCACCGGGGGCGTCGTCAACCGGGCCACGGTCACCGAACAGATCGTCTACGAGATGGGCGATCCGACCACATACATCACGCCCGATGTCGTCGCCGACTTCACGACGATCCGGCTCGAAGAAGACGGCCCGGACCGGGTCCGCGTGCACGGTGTGCGCGGCGGTCCCCCCACCGAGTTCCTGAAGGTTTCGATCGCCTACGCGGACGGCTACAAGGCCGTGGGCACGCTCACCTACGCATGGCCCGACGCCGCCGAGAAGGCCCGGCTCGCGGCACGGGTGCTGCGCGAGCGTCTCGATCGCCTCGGACTCCGCTTCGACGCGCTCCGCGTCGAGTTGGTCGGGTGGGACTCGACGCACGGCCCGCTCGCCGGCCCCCCGCCGCGCGACCTGCCCGAGGTGCAGCTCCGCGTCGGGATGCGCTCTCACGACCGCGCATCGGTGGAGCGCTTCACGCGCGAGATCGCGCCGCTCGTGCTCACCGGGCCGCCGTCGGTCACCGGCTTCGCCGGCGGCCGGCCGCGGGTCCAGGAGATCATGGCGTACTGGCCGGCGCTCATCGAACGGGAGCAGGTCGAGCCGTTCCTGCGCGTCGACGTACGCCCCGTGTGAGGAGGATCATGGCCACCGTCCAACTCGTCGACCTTGCCCACGCTCGTTCGGGCGACAAGGGAGACACCGCCAACGTGGGCGTGATCGCCTACGACCCCCGGGACTACCCGCTGCTCGTGGAACGGCTCACCCCCCAGCGGGTCAAGGAGCACTTCGGGCCGCTCGTGAAGGGCGCGGTGGAGCGCTTCGAACTCCCCAACCTCCACGCGCTCAACTTCCTGCTGCACAACGCGCTCGACGGGGGTGGCACCGTGAGCCTGATGAACGACGCGCAGGGCAAGGTCTTCTCGACCGCGCTGCTGCGTATGGAACTGGAGGTGCCCGACGAGGTCGCCGAGCGGGTGCGCGGCCGCGGGCGCCGCCCGGCGAGGGAGGAGACATGAGCGCCACGGGGGTGCTTCGCGTCGAAGCGACCGACGGGGTGGCCACGCTCACCCTGAACCGGCCCGAGCGGCGGAATGCGCTCAACGGCGCGCTCGTCGAGGCGCTCACCGGGGCCCTGGCGGAACTCGCGCGGCGCGAGGACGTGCGCGTGGTGCTCCTGCGCGGTGAAGGGCCCGACTTCTGCTCGGGCGCCGACCTGGCGGAGCTCGAGCGTATCGCCGGGCTGGACGTCGAGGCCAACCTCGCAGACGCCTCGCGGCTCGGCGACCTGTTCCTGGCCATGCGTGCGCACCCGCACCCCATCGTCGCGGCCGTACACGGCCGCGCGCTCGCGGGCGGGTGCGGCCTGGCCACCGCCTGCGACGTGATTCTCGCGCGGGAGGACGCCGAATTCGGCTATCCCGAGGTCCACCTGGGGTTCGTACCGGCGATGGTCATGGCGCTGCTGCGCCGCAAGGTGACCGAAGGCCGCGCCTTCGAGCTGGTCACCACCGGGTCCCGGATCGACGCGAGGCGCGCGGCCGAGATCGGCCTGGTGAACCGGGTGCTGCCCGGCGACGGCTTCGACGAGGCGGTGGCGGCCTGGGTGGCCGACCTCGCCTCTCGCCCGGCCAGCGCGGTCACGCTCTCGAAGCGGCTGCTCTACGGGCTCGACGGAGCCTCACTGGAGGAAGGGGTGCGCCGCGGCGCCGAGGTCAACGTGCTCGCACGCATGACCGAGGCGTGCCGGCAGGGGGTGCGCCGCTTCCTCGACCGGTCGAAGTGAGTGAGTTTTGTTCTTTCCGTCGGGGCACCGGGGGGCGCGCAGCGCGTATCTGGTGTGGAGGGTGCGCCTGTTCCTCGGTGGTGCGACGGTCGGCGTGGTAGGCATGGCGCTCGAGCGGGCGTGGGTCGTGAACGTGGCGCTCGTGCTGCTGGGTGTGGGGTTCGCCCTGCGCTTCGTGCCCGCGCGGGGCGACGTGACGAGCGGGCGGGACGCTCCCCCGGACCGGCGGGAGGATCTCTGAGGTACGGGGCTCCTCCCGGCCGCCGCCGGGTACCATACAGATTCATCCGGCTATGCCGCCCCGGGCGGAGCGGCCGGTCCAGACACCGGAAGGCACCGTATCGATGCGTCGGTACCTGACAGACGAGCACATCGCCCTGCGCGAGCAGGTACGGGCGTTCGCCGTTGAAGCGATCGTTCCCATCGCGCGCGATCACGACGCGAGTGGGGAGTTTCCGTGGGAGACGGTCGCCCGCATGGGCGAGCTGGGCTTCCTCGGCGTGCCCGTACCCGAGTCGCTCGGCGGCATGGGACGCGACTACCTGAGCTACATCCTGGTCGTGGAGGAGCTGGCCAAGTACGACGCCAGCCACGCGATCACGGTCTCGGCGCACACCACGTTGGGGACGTCGCCCATCCTCGCTTTCGGCACGCCCGAGCAGCAGGAGCGCTACGTGCCCCCGCTCGCTTCGGGACGCGTACTCGGCGGCTTCGGCCTCACGGAGCCCGACGCGGGATCCGACGCTTCGGGCAGCCGCACACGGGCCGTGCGGGAGGACGGGGGCTACCGCATCAACGGCTCGAAGATCTTCATTACCCACGCGGGCGTGGGCGAGATCTTCACCGTGACGGCGGTCACCGATCCCGAGCGCGGCTCCAAGGGCATCAGCAGCTTCATCGTCACCAAGCCCACGGTCGATCTCGAACGCGCGCGCGCCCTCGGATTCGGCCACGACGACGGACTCGAGTTCGTGGAGGGCGTGCGGGCGGGGAAGAAGGAAGACAAGATGGGGTGGCGGGCATCCGACACCCGTGAGTTGCTCCTCGAGGACGTATGGGTTCCCGAGGAGAACCGGCTGGGCGAGGAGGGCGAGGGCTTCGTGAACTTCATGAAGACCCTCGACGCGGGCCGCATCGGCATCGCGGCCCTCTCGCTGGGCCTGGCGGAGGGAGCGGTGGACGTCGCGCTCCGCTACGCCACCGAGCGTGAACAGTTCGGCCGCCGCATCTGGGATTTCCAGGCCGTGCAGTTCACCCTCGCCGACCTGGCCACGGAGATCGAGGCCGGGAAGCACCTCACCTACCACGCCGCGTGGCTCAAGGATCAGGGCCAACCGTTCTCCAAGGAGGCGGCCATGGCGAAGCTCTTCTGTTCGGAGCTCGCGATGAAGGCCACCACGCGGGCCGTCCAGGTGCTGGGCGGCGTGGGCTACACCGACGCGTATCCGGTGGAGCGCATGATGCGCGACGCGAAGGTGTGCGAGATCGGTGAGGGCACGAACGAGATTCAGCGCCTCGTCATCGGGCGGCACCTTCTGAAGGAGCTCGACCGGATGGCGGGCGCGACAGGCTGACGACAGTACCGGACCGCACAGGGCCGCCGACGGCCGCTCGACCGGACGGCTCCGACCTCTCGACGACACGAGGAGAGGCCGGGCCCGGGGTCGGAGCGGAGCGCCGGGGGCGGGTCCGGCCGACAGAACGGAGACCACGCTTGCGGAGAGAGATCCTCGTGAGCGCCACCCAGCACGAGCAATGGGTGGCGCTCCTGGAAGACAAGCAGCTCGTTGAGATCATGTTCGACCGGCCCGATCAGGGGCGTCTGGTCGGAGACATCTTCAAGGGTCGGGTGGAGGCGGTCCTCCCCGGCATTCAGGCGGCCTTCGTCGACATCGGCACCGAGAAGGCCGGGTTCCTGCACGTGTCGGACGTG
>RFGQ01000375.1 GCA_003695865.1 Gemmatimonadota bacterium
CCTTCGCGAGCCTGATGAACCAGTATGCGGCGCGCCTCGGGATGAATGGCACGCACTTCGTCAACGCTTCCGGCCTCCCCGACCCGGAGCACTACACGACGCGCGCCTTCGCGGCCGACCTCGACTCGGTGGCCGCCTGGCTCGGCGCCGAGCGCATCAACCTGGTGGGCGGGTCGTACGGGAGCTGGGCGGCGATGGCCTTCGCCGCCTGGTATCCGGAGCGCACGCGCACGGTGGCGGTGCAGAGCGTGGTGCCCCCCGACGCGCACTTTCCGGCCTACCTCGGCCGCGGCTTCGAGCGTTCGCTCGACCGACTGGCCGCGCGCTGTTTGGCCGAGCCGGCGTGCCGGACGGCGTACGGAGACGTGCGCGTGCGCGTGGCCGACGGGCTTCGCGCGCTCGAACGCTCGCCGGTCCGCTGGGGTGGCGACGCGGTCACGGCCGAGGACTTCGCGGGCGCGCTGGCCACGCGGCTCTACGTGCCGACTCAGGCCGCCGCGATCCCCCGTCTGGTCGCTGCGCTTGCGGAGGGAGACGCCGAGACCTTCGTGACGGGGGTGCGGTCCTCGCCGGCCCTGGCGGCCGGGGTGTCGTGGGGGCTCTTTCTGAGCGTCACCTGCTCGGATGCGATGCCCCATCTCAGCGCGGAGACCATCGAGCGCGAGGCGGGCGGGGCGCTGTTGGGCGACGACTTCGTCACCAACCTGGCGCAGGCCTGCGCCAGGTGGCCGCATCGGTCCGTGGCGTTCGACCCCCACCTCGCGGCGCCCTCGGCCGTGCCCGCGCTGTTCATCTCGGGCTCCGAGGATCCCGCCGCCCCCCCCGACCTGGGCGAACTGGCGGCGCGCCGCTACCCCAACGGGCTCCACGTCGTGCTGACCGGTCAGCGGCACACGCCTTTCCAGCCCGCCTGCGCGTTGCGCCTGATGGCCGCTTTCATCGAGGCGGGCAGCGCCGTGGGCCTCGACCTGGCCTGCACCAGGGCGGTGGACTGGCCGCCGTTCGTGCTGCCGCCGGGAGCGGCTGCCGCCGGGGCCGAGCCGGGAGCGAGGCCGGCCGGCGCGACCCGTGACGGCGAACGGGCGGCCGGCGTGGGTGCAACGCCCGCGAGCGGGCGCACGGCCGATCCCCTCACCGGCCTGTGGCGCGGCCGCATCGCGCTCTCCCGCGCGGGCGGCGAAGACCTGCCGCTCGCCATCCGCGTTTCGCGCGCGGGCGGCGTCTATACGGCGCGCATCGTGGAGAGCGGGGTCCCGGTGACGGACCCGTCTTTCGCCGAGGTGCAGTTGGCGGCGGACGGCGCGGTGCGGATGGTGAAGCCCACGTCCGCGGGCTCACTCGTGTTGGAAGGGCGCCTGGAAGACCACACCCTCACGGGCGTCTTCGTGCAGGGCTCCGTGCGGGTGCCGTTCGAGTTTCGGCGCGCAGTCCCTGATCCGGGCCGATGAGGGACGGGACGGGGCGGCGCGGGAATGACCCCGCCCGCCCCGTCCGGCTCCAGGTCAGCGCTTGGTGACCCGGAGGTTGTCGTAGAGGACCTCCATCTGGCTGCCCACATAGAGCCCGATCCCGCCCACGAGGTCCCGATCGATCGTGGCGGTCTGCACCTGGGTGCCGTTGACGTAGAAGGTCATGCGGCGTCCGTCGATGCGCACCTCGAGCTCGTTGCGGGCGTTGAGCCCCGTGCGCACCGCGCTGTTACGCTCCCAGTCGGTGGGATAGACCCACTGGCTTCCGGTCCAGCGCGCCAGGCGCACGCTACCGTTGCCGTTGATGCCGGCGACGATGTAGTCGCCGTCCGAGATCGCGACCCGGATGCCGTAGTGGCGGTTCAGCGGGCCGTTGCGCAGAGAAACGGTGCCCTTGATCGTGAGGGGGCCGGAGAGCGAACCGAGGCGGCTGAGCCAGGTGAGGCACGCGCGCCCCTCGGTGCGGGAGCGCATCACGAAGCCGCCGGCCGTGTACTCCGAGCTGCAGTTCGACGCGGCGCTGCCCGACCAGGTCGTGCTCCAGAAGCGCTCACCTTCGAAGGTCTCCCCCGACGGGCTGTAGAACGTCCGCCGCATGCGCGTCGCCCGATCGTCGGCCTCGATGTTCGAGATCTTGAAGTCGTCGTAGCGGACCTCCATCAGGTTCCCGTTGTTGTAGAGGCCCACCCCTCCCTCGAGCGAGCGCCCCGCCTCGAAGGCGTTCACGAAGCTTCCGTTGAGGAAGTAATCGATGCGGCGGCCGCGGATCTCGACGGCGTGGTGGTTGTCGACGCCCCGCCCGCTGTGCGCCGCGTCGGCGCCCTGCCACGTCAGGACGTCGGTCCAGGATCCGTCCGCGTTGCGGCGCGCGAGCTTGAAGCTGCCGTTCCCGCTCATGCCGGCCACGAAGTAGCTGTTGCCCTGGTGTCCGAAGATGATGCCGAGCTGCTGGTTCGTGGGCCCCGAGGCGAGGTGCGTGACCGCCTCGATCCGGACCGGGCCCGACACGTCGCCGAGGCTCGTCAGGTACGAGGCACAGAAGCTGCCCTCGGCCTTGGAGCGCAGAATGTAGCGGCCGCCCGAGTAGAGGCGCTCGCACGCCGCGTTGTCGCTCTCGTCCCAGATCCGCTCGCCACTGAAGCGGTCGCCGGTTTCGGAGAACACGATGCGGCGGGCTGCGCTGCTCGTGCGCCCGCGCTCGGCCTCCGCGATGGAGTCGGCACGCCGGGCCCGCGCGATGGAGTCGGCGCGCCGCCGACGCCGCACCTCGGCGATGGAGTCCGCCCGTCGCCGCTCCCGGTCGCGCCGGGCGGCGTCGTCGCGGGCGGCGATGCGGTCGGCGAGGCGGATGTCGACCTCGGTGGAGCCGGCGACCTCGAACGTGTCGCCCCACGAGATGCTGCCACCGCTCTGGGTGGCGTACACCGACCACCGGCCCGGCGCCGCGGGAACCGTCAATCGGTCCCACCTCGATGGAGCCGAGCGACACCGCGTGGTCCGAGCCCGTCGCGGCGACCTCGACGTCGGCCTGGTAGTCGGTGGAGACGAGAAGTGCGTGCCGCTCCAGGCCGTCGGCCGTGGTCTCGTCACAGACGATGTCGGCCGCACTTCCGTTCGCCCAGGCGGGCAACGGCTGCGTGATGGCGCCGGCCTTCATGATGCAGCGCGTGGTGCGGGTCTTGTGGCCCTTCCAGGCCGCGGCCGCCCAGCCTTCGGCGGTGGCCTCGAGCACCCGCACGATGACTGCGGGATCGGGGGTGAAGCCGACGGCCGCGAGGTCTCCCGTGTAGGCGAGGTGCTCGGCGTACCGATCCTCCTGCGCCGCGGCGAAGTCGCGCAACGACTGCTGCAGGAGCGCCAGGTCGTCGCCCGAGCGGGGCCCGAGGAGCG
>RFGQ01000376.1 GCA_003695865.1 Gemmatimonadota bacterium
CCCGTGAACGTGTTCTGCTGGCTGGGGTGGTACGACCCCAGCACCGTCGGCCCGCCGGCGAGCCGCACCTCGACGCCGTGCGCGAAGCGGGGTCGCGGCCGGGGCACCTCGAGCCCCCGTTCGCGCAGCACGCCGAGCACGACGCCGAACGCGAACCCGCCCAGCGTCACCACCACCCGGACGTCGCGGAGCGCGTCGAACTCCGCTTCGAGGTAGGGCCGGCAGGCGTCACGTTCGTCGGGCCGCGGGCGGTTGGCCGGCGGCGCGCAGCGTACGGCGGCGGTGAGGTAGGCGTCGATCAAGCGAAGTCCATCGTCGGCCCGCCGGCCCTCGGGTTGCGAGGCCAGGCCCGCCCGATGGAGCGCCCGGAACAGCCAGTCGCCGCTCCGGTCGCCGGTGAACATGCGGCCGGTGCGGTTCGCGCCGTGGGCCGCGGGCGCCAGGCCCACGATCAGAATGCGCGCCAGCGGATCGCCGAAGCCGGGAACGCCGCGTCCCCAGTAGTCCTCGCCGCGGAAGGCCGCCCGCTTCTCGGCGGCCACCCGCTCGCGCCACGCCACCAGTCGGGGGCAGCGCCGGCAGGCGGCGACCGCGCGGTTCACGGCCGCCAGCGCCGACGCGGCCTCACGCGCCCCGGCCGGGTCGTGTCCGTGGCCGCCCCGCACGGGCACGTCTGCCTCGGCCGGCTCCGGCGTGCGTGCGCGCGCGCCGCTGGCGCTCATCGCCCGCTCAGCCACCCCCACGCGGCGGCAGGAAGATCATCACGTGCGCCGACGGCTCGCCGGGCCACATCAGCCAGGGAGATCCGTCCTCGGACCGCGCGGGAAGGCCCGTCGACTCGGGCGTCGCGTACGGCATGTAGAGGGCCTGCAGCCGGGCGGCGCGGCCCTCGTCGTCGTGCAGCGGATCGAAGGGTCCGTCCGAAACCGTGAAGTTGTAGAGCATGACCGGGTGATCCGGCACCGGCAGCGCTCCCTCGCGCGCCTCCCGCCAGCGCGTGCGCTGACGCTCCATGCCGCTCACGCCCTGCCGCGTCAGCTCGCGGCCCCGCTCCATGAACGGCTCCAGCGCCCGGTGATAACAGGTCACGTGGAAGCGGTCGTCGCCCGGGCGGTCGGCCAGGCAGATCAGATGGTTGGTCCCCTGGCGCAACACCCGCAGCGTGCCATCTGCGTTCCACGCCCGCACCTCGGCCGCGGCCCGGTCCGCGGGCGGCGCCGCAAGCACCGCGCCCGCCACGAGCACCTCGTCGGCCGGGGGGGCCTCCTGCGCCGTGACCGGCGCGCACGCCGCGGCCAGCAGGAGCGCGCTCCACACGTACGGGCCGGACCGTCCGGCTCGTCGGCGCATCATCCACGTCCTCATCCTCATCCTCGTCCCTCCTCCTTCACGCTCGGATCATCACCGTCGGCTGTCCTCCGACAGCGGCTCCAGGGCCGCGCGCACGTCGTCGGCGCGCACGCCTCCATGC
>RFGQ01000377.1 GCA_003695865.1 Gemmatimonadota bacterium
GTGCCTGGCGGCGTCCGCCGCCAGGCGATCGCGATTTTTTTGGTGGACCGGCCCCGGGCTTCTGGCCGGTCAGCCGGCCGGCGTCAGCGCCAGGCGGCCTCCGGGGCAGGCCCGGAACAGCTTCAACAGGTTGTGGGTCGCGCACACGATGTTCCACTCGTGCCGAACGGCCACCAGGCCTCTGAATGAGAACCGGCGGAACCTCCGCGCCTCCTTGATCTGACCGAAGACCGGCTCCGGCGTCGTCTTCCGCTTCTTGTACATCTCGCGCCCCTTCTTGCTCTCGAGCTTGGCTGCCATCTTCTCCTTGGGTGTCGGGTCTTCGGGCTCGTCTGGCTCGAGAGCGTCAGCGACCTCGGGTGGTGCTGGACCGTGGCGCTGCCGGCTGACGGAGATGTAGGCGTCGATTCCTCGCTCTTCGCACCAGGCGGCGTTTCCCGGCGACCAGTACCCGGCGTCGGCGGTCAGGGCCTCGGGCAGCGCGCCGGCCGTCTGCTCGATCTCGGCGACGACGGGCTGCAGGTACTCGTTGTCCGGCGGCTGGTTCGACACACCGGTCGCCACGATGACCTGGCTGCCCTCCTCCACGGCGGCCTGCGCGTTGTAGGCCTGCACGAACGCCCCCTCGCCGTCGACCATGATGCGGCTGTCGGGGTCGGTGAAGTTGCGCTGCGCCTTCTCCTTCGGCTCACCGCTCGGCTCGGCCGGTGGCCGATGCAGTGGCAGCGTCGGGCCACCGTGGTCGCCGTCCTCCGGCGGGTCCTCGTCGCTGTGGGGATCCAGGGCCTCGGCGTCGACCTTGCGCTTCGCAGCGAGCGTCGCAGCCGTCTTCTTCTGCCTGGCGTCGGGGTGCGTCGCTGCCTTCGCCTCCAGCCGTTCCGCCTGTTCGCGAAGCGCCTCCGCCCGACCCTTGCGTGCTTCTTCTTCCAGCTCGGACTTCGCCTTCCGGATCAGCGCGAGCCGGCTCTCCCGACGCCGCAACTCCTCCGGGATGTCGGTCCCGTCGTTCTCCGCCCCGAGCTCGGCGTCCTCGGAGGCATCGGCGGCCTCGGCACGCTTCAGCAGCTCCTCGATCTCGGCCTGAAGCCGCTGCTCGTCCTTCTTCATGCGGTCGTAGCTCATCGCACGGTGCTTGCTCGCGCTCGCCTTGATCTTGGTCCCGTCGAGCGAGACGTGGCCGAGCTTCACCAGCCCAGCGCGCGCACACAAGCGGACCGCCTGGCCGAAGAGCTGGCCCAGCGCCGCGAGGTGGTCCCGCCGGAAGGCTGCGATCCTCGTGAAGAACGGATGCTGGCCGCCGGCGATGAAGCGCGTCGCCACGTCCTCGTAGGTCGCGCGCGCGATGCGCCGCGAGGAGAAGGTGCCCGTAGCGTACGAGTAGAGCAGCACCGCGACCATCATCTGCGGGTGGTAGGGCTGCTGGCCGCGCGGGTCCTTCGCCTGGACCGCATCCTCGATAGCCGAGAGGTCGAGCTCGTCCACGACCTCCAGGATGAAGTACGCGAGGTGCCCCTCGGGCAGCCAATCACGCGGGGAGGGAGGGATCAGGTAGGTCTGATCGGGAGCCCAGGGCCGGTATTGCTTCTTGGTCATGCCCCAAGCAAATCACCGAGATTCAACCTTGTCGATCCCGCTCGTGATCCGTGGCTCAGGCCCTGTGGAATCGGTCGACCCCGCGGCAGTGCCGCGCAGCGGGCGCGGCGCTATGCGGTACGGGCTGCTAGACGCCGCCGCTCATCGGGCGGGCCACACCACCAGGGTGCGGCTCCAGGTGCCCCAGCCCTCCAC
>RFGQ01000378.1 GCA_003695865.1 Gemmatimonadota bacterium
CGCATCGGGCGAATCCGGAAGGCTTCCGTCGCTTCGCGAGCGTTCCCGACCTGCCGGTCACCGAGATCGCCGCCGACTCGGTGGCGTTCGTGGTGTCCGACACGGATGGCGGCGGGAGCGGCGAATCCCCGAGCGCCGCCCGCGCGGCGTCCGCGCCCGAGTGGATCCGCTACAACGACTACGGGATCGGGCTGCTGTTGGAGGGCAACCTGCGCCTTGCGGCCCAGGCGTTCGAGCGGGTGCGCGCGCTCCGTCCCGAGAGCATCGAAGGTCCGCTCAACCTGGCCCGGGTGGCTCTGGCGGGGGGCGACCTCGCGACCGCGTACGCGCGCCTGGACGAGGTCGAACGCATCCGGCCCGGAGACGCCCGTGCAGCCTGGGTGTGGGCGAACGTGCTCCAGGAAGACGGCCGCTACCAGGATGCGGCCGAGGCCTACAGGTACGTGCTCGAGCGCTTTCCCGGCGATCGGGCGGCGTGGCGCAACCTCGGCCGCACTCTGTTTCTCGACAGCCGCTACGAAGAGGCGCTCACCGCGCTCGACCGTGTGCTCGAGATCGACCCGGAGGACCGCATCGCCCACTATCACCGTATGCTGGCTCTGCGAGCCCTCGGGCGCACGGAAGAGGCCCGGCTCGCCCAGCTCGCCTATTCACGGTACGAGGTCGACGAGCCCGCGAGCGCGCTGGCACGGCGCTATCTGGAGGAAAACCCGGGAGTGAACCGCATGGCCCAGCGCATTCAGACGCACCCGCTCAACGTCGTGGTGCCGCAGCGATGAGACGCTCCTCCACCGCAACGATGAGAGGGGCGTCCATCCTCGCGAGCGGGCGGTCGGCCCGCCTGCTCCTCGTCCTGCTTGCGCTCGGCAGCGGCGCCTGCAGCGAAGCGCCGGCCCGGGAAGAGACGCGCCAGGAGTTCGCCCGCCCCTCCTTCGCCCGCGGCCCCGACGTGGATCCGCTCGATCCCGGCATCCGCTTCGTCGACATCACCAGTGAGGCAGGCATCGACTTCGTGCACGAGAACGGTGCGTTCGGCGACAAGTGGATGCCGGAGACCGTCGGGAGCGGCGGCGGCTTCCTCGACTACGACGTCGACGGCCTGCCCGACATCTTCCTGGTCAACGGGTCGGAATGGCCGGGCCACGAGACGGGCCCGCCGGTTCACTCCCGGCTCTACCGGAACCTCGGCGACGGGCGTTTCGAAGACGTCACGGCGCGGGCCGGCCTCGACCGCTTCACCGACTACGGCATGGGCTTTTCGGCCGCGGACTACGACGCGGACGGCGATCCCGACATCTACCTGACGGTGGTGGGCACGAACCGGCTGTTGCGCAACGACGGGGGACGCTTCGTCGACGTCACACGCGAGATGGGCGTCACCGGAGACGATCCCGACGGGGTGGCGCCGCCCTCGTGGTCCACGGCGTCGGTCTGGCTCGACTACGACCGTGACGGCTGGCTCGATCTGTTCGTGTGCAACTATGTGCGCTGGACGCCCGAAACCGACCTGTTCGCCACCCGCGACGGACAGACCAAGTCGTACGCCTCGCCCGAGCAGTACGAGGGCGACACGTGCCGCCTGTACCGGAACCTCGGCGGGCGGAACTTCGTCGAAGTCACGCGCGAGGCCGGCGTCTATAACCCCGACGGCAAGTCGCTGGGCATGACGGTCGAGGACTTCGACGACGACGGCTGGCCGGACGTAGCCGTTGCCAACGACCTGGTGCCCAACTTCCTCTACATGAACCAGGGCGATGGCACCTTCCGAAACGTGGCCGTCGACGCGGGCGTCGCGGTCGACGAGAGCGGGCGCGCGCGCGCCGGCATGGGAATCGACGCGGCCGACGTGACCGGCAGAGGACGGCTCTCCATCGCGATCGGCAACTTCTCGCACGAGCCGGTCAGCCTGTACACGCAGATGGGCGGCGGCCTCTTCCAGGATCTGGCCGGCGCGGCGGGGATCACCTCCCGCACGCTCGAGCCGCTCACCTTCGGCCTGCTGTTCGTCGACGTCGACCTGGACGGCTACCTCGACCTGCTGCTGGCCAACGGCCACATCGAGCCGGCTATCGACGCGATCGAGATGCAGGTCACCTTCGAGCAGCGCCCCCAGTTCTTCCGGAACAACCAGCGGGGGAAACTCGAGGAGCTCACCGAGCGGGTGGGACACGACCTCGAGGTGCCTACGGTCGGTCGGGGCCTCGCCGCGGCCGACATCGACCGGGACGGCGACCTCGACATCCTGCTCACCGCCAACGAACGTCCTGCCCGGTTGCTTCGCACCGATCTGGACGGCCCCCGCTCGTGGCTGGGGCTCCGCCTGCGCGGGCGGCACCCCAATCTGGACGCAATCGGCGCGCTGGTGTTCGTGTACACGGGTGGCCACGTGCAGCGGCGGATGGTGCGGACGGGCTCCTCGTACCTCAGTCAGTCCGAGGTGAATCCGCTGATCCTCGGTCTGGGCGACGCGGCGCTCGCCGACAGCGTGGTGGTGCGCTGGCCCACCACCGGACAACGCGCGATCCTGCGCGGCCTCGAGGCCGGTCGCGTCCACGAGATCCGCGAGGCGGGAGAGGGACGGTGAGGAGCGGGCGGGCGGGCGCGCCCGCGCGCGGCGGGGCCGTGAAGGGCGAAGGGCGCGGGCGGGCGCACGGGCGCGCCC
>RFGQ01000379.1 GCA_003695865.1 Gemmatimonadota bacterium
AGATACGAGCGTTGGTCGGGCTGAAGCCACCGTTTTCCGCTTCGCGCCGCAGCCAGGCTTCGAGCACCCACTCCCACCCGAGGTGGGTCCTCACCTTCGACGGGCGCACGCCGGTCAGGCGCACCATCTGGTTGCTGACCGCGAATCCGTCGGAATACCCGAGGGCGGTCCCGGCGTTGAAGAGCGACGTGGGCTCGGCCTGGATCACGCCGACGATGCGCATGAGGCGGCCCATCTGAAGCCAGTGCGAGGGCACGGGGAGCCCGGCACTGAGGAAGCGCCGCCCCAGCGCCCGCCGGGAGATGAAGACGCCCCGGGCCAGTGCGCTGACGCTCCCGATCTCGGACGACAGCTCGAGGACGCGCCGGATCAGTTCTCGCATCTCCTGTGTGATCCTGAGACCCCGCCACCCCAGGTACTCGACGATGTCGTCCTGGGGATAGGCGCTGGGCCTGCGGAGCACCAACTCGAGTTCCTCGAGGTCCGGATCGGGATGGTGGGGCAGCACGGAGTGCGGGTGGCATCGCTCGACGGTCCGCAGGATGCGCTCCTGATCCGATTCCGACTGGGGTGCGGGAGGGAGGATCACGATGAGCGCGACCCCGGGCGCGCGGCTCCGGGCCAGTTGGAAGCAGCGCTCCCAGTCGCCTCCGGCCATGAACCAGACCAGGGCTTCGCCGGCGGGTACGGGCCTGACCGGCGGCAGGCCCCGCTCGGGGCTCACGGGTTCGAGGGTCTGGTAGGGAGGGCGCATCCGGGCCAAAGGTGAGGGGAACGTCGAGGCGGAGGAGGTGGGCTCGATCATCGTCGGGCTCCTTCGTTGCGGTCCAACTGCCTGCACCATGAAGTCTAGGCGCCGCATCTCAGGGCTCGATCAGTGCGAAAGCCCTTGTGCCACACGGAGAATCGGCCGTTGGGTCGTGCCCGCCCGGAGCGGGGCCTGGGGGGAGCCGGCGGCGGCCTTACCGACGGCCGCGGGGAGCCCACAGCCACCCACAGGTGCGTCGGGAGACCGTCAAGGGGGGGGCGCATCGAAGTGTCGGCCCGGCTCGTAAGGCCGGCTCACCCGGAGCCCGCTCAGACCCGCGAAGGCAGATCTCCCGGGTAGTGGGTGTCTTCCTGGACCGGCTCGCGGTCAGCGGCCCCGAGCGTAACCAGTCGCTCGAGCGTCCCATGGACCAACTCCACGCACTCCACGAGCTGCTGTGGCTCCATGGCGATGCCCGATGCGACCCTCACGCGGCGAACGCGGTCGCCCCGGCGCCGACGTTCGCGCCAGGGCAACCGCCCCACGGTGAGGCGAAGCCCCCGTTGCTCCGGGAAGAGCCTCCGGTACTTGCCGTCCGAGAGGAGGGAGCGGACACGTCCCTTCGAACGTGAGCGAACGACCCAGTGGCGGCGGAAGGCAGGGTCGGAGATCGCGATCCCCCCGAGCCCAAGCGCTTCGGCGATGCGCGAACCGATGGTCCTCCAAGTGACCGTCATGCGCAGATCCTCGCGAGCGAGGAAGCGGGCCTGCGCGACGGTGACGACGGTCGGCGTATCTCCCGCCATCTGGACCTCGATCGTAAGCGTCACCGTCCAGGGCTCACGCCGGCAGGCGATGCGAGGCATGTCGCCGCTTTCGAACTCGAGGGCACTTCCGAGCGCGGCCGCCGCCTCTGCCCAGATGTCGTCCCGAGTCCGCTTCACCGCTTGCGTGGACCGCTTGAAGAGAGCCATGCCCGAATGTCCGGTGGCGGGGACCGGGCGGCAAGCATAGCGTCGTGCCGACCCGGCGGCCGAGAAACGGGTCAACTCCGGCATGAGAGGTGGAGGAAGCCCTGGGGACAGCGGCGGAACGCCTGAAGGCGCGACTTGCGCGAGGCCGCGCGAATCCGTAAAACCGAACATGGATTCTGAAACACCGTCGGCCGCGACGGACCTGCCCGGGCTGCGTCCCCCCCGGCAGGCGCGCAGCCGCCGCACCCTCGAACGCCTGGTGCAGGCCGCGCTCGAGCTGATGGGAGAGAAGGGGGTCGGTGGCACCAGCGTCCAGGAGATCGTGGACCGGGCCGGATCGTCGGTCGGCTCGTTCTACGCCCGTTTTCAGGGAAAGCAGGACCTGGTCGACTACCTTCGCGTGCGCGTGTGGGACGAGGCGCTCGAGCGCTGGCGGGCCGTGCGCACGCAGGCGCCCTGGGACGACCTCTCGACCCCGGAGGTGATCGAGGCTTCCGTGCGCCTGATCGCGCAGGTGGAGGGGATCCACCCCCGCGCCCGCGCGGTGCTGGGCGAGGACTCGCCCGCCGCCGTGGCGTTCCGCAGCGAGCTCCACCGTGATCTGGCCGCGATTCTCGAAGCCCGGGAGCCCACCCTGAGCCACCCCGACCCTGCCGAGGCGATCCGGGTGCTGATCCGTGTGGTCGCTGCTGCCGCGCGCGCGCACCACGCCGAGGCCCCGGGCGTTGTCTCGACCGACGGCACCCTCGACAGGGCCGGCGACGGGAGCGCCGGCAGAGGAGATCGTGCGACCTTCACGGCCGAACTCGTGCGCATGGCCCAGGCCTATCTCACCGGCGACGGCCCGGCGGCGACCGGCGCCGAGGAAGTGGAGTTCTTCGACGTCTGGGGATGATACTGGAATGTGAATACACATTCCAGTAATATTCCCTATGCGTCACGTAGACGGGGTTCCGCCGGTCGGATCGGGTGACGAGGCCGCTTCCGCGGATCGCACCGGTGCAGGAGACGAGCCGCGAGCGGCCGTAATGACAGGCGTGCGCCTGCCCCGTCAGGCGCGTTCGCGGGCTACCTTCGAGGCCATCCTGGCGGCGGCCCGGACGCTGCTCGAGACCGGGGGCGCGAACGCCGTCACGGTGCAGGCCGTGCTCGAGACGGCGGGCGTGGGCGCGGGTTCGTTCTATCAGCGTTTCGACGGGCGCGACTCCCTGCTCCGCTACCTCCACGACCGTTTCTGGGCCGAGGCCGAAGAGGACTGGCGGGGCTTTCTCGAGCCCGGCGCGTGGCGGGGAGCCACGGCAGCGGCCGTCATCGGACCGTTCCTGCGCATCCTCGTCCGTTGGGTGAGCGCCCACGCGGGCTTCCTGCGCGCGATGTTGACGCACGCGGTCGGCACGCCAGACTATGCGGTGCTCGTGCGCTCGGCGGAGCTCGAGAATACACTGGCAGACCTGCTGATCGAGGTGCTGGGCACACACCCCGACATCCGCCACTCCGAGCCGGGCACGGCGATCCGCGTCGCGACGCTCCAGGCCATGGCCACGCTGCGCTCGCGCCTCATCTTTCTGCTCCCGGGAGACACCGATGGCATCAGTGACGAGGCGCTCGCCGAGGAGCTTTCGCGAAGCTTCCTGGGCTATCTGGGCCTCGCCGCGCCGCCTCGGGGCGGGGGGGCGCGCCTGCGCTAGCCCGTGGCGCGGGAGGGCGGTGCCCGGCCGCCGCCGGCCGGCCCTTGTACGCGTCGCCCGGTTGGCCGCCTGGGCCGCCGTGCTGAACGCGGCCCCCCTTGCCGCCGAGAGACCCGGGTTGGCGGTGGCCCTGCAGAACGCCTCCGACACC
>RFGQ01000380.1 GCA_003695865.1 Gemmatimonadota bacterium
CGTACACGACCGGCACGGGCCCGTTCCGAGCCCCCTCGGCGCCCCACCCCACGCCCGCCGCGCCGCGCGCCCGGGCAAGCGGGCGACCGGGCGACCGGGGCACGCGACGCCCCCCGCTCACAGCCCCCGTGACGAACACAGCGCGTCCAGCTCGTCGAGTGTCATGAGCACCTCGCGCGCCTTCGACCCCTCGGGGGGACCCAGCACGCCAGCCTCGTGGAGCTGGTCCACGATGCGCGCGGCGCGCCCGTAGCCGATCTTCAGGCGCCGCTGCAGCAAGGACGTCGACCCCTGATCGTGCTGGATGCACACCTCGGCCGCCGCGCGGAAGAGCTCGTCCCAGTCCGCCGGCCCGTCTCCGCCCAGCGCCGCCTCGGCCGCCTCTTCCAGCTCGTGGGTGCGGATCTCTTCGAGGATGTCGACCTCGGCCTGCGCGGCTTCCGCCTCGGCGGCCTCGAGGGCGCGGCGGGCCTCGGCCTGCTCCCGATACCAGCGGGTCAGGCGGTCGGTCTCGTCGGTCGAGATGAACGCCCCCTGCGCCCGGAGCGGCTCGCTCTTGCCGGGGGGCAGGAACAGCATGTCGCCGTTGCCCAGCAGGGCGTCGGCGCCGTTCTGGTCGAGGATCGTGCGCGAGTCGGTCTTCGAGGCGACGCGGAAGGCGATCCGGCAGGGGAAGTTCGCCTTGATCAACCCGGTGATCACGTTCACGCTGGGGCGCTGCGTGGCCACGATGAGGTGGATGCCGATCGCGCGGGCCTTCTGCGCCAGCAGCGTGAGCGGCTTCTCGACCTCGCTCTGCACGGTCATCATGAGGTCGGCCAGCTCGTCGACGACGACCACGATGTAGGGCAGGCGCCCCTCCGTGTAGACCCAGCGGTCCGGATCGCCTTCGTCGCCTTCGTCGTCCGCGAAGGGCCTGCGCAGCGTCACGCCCTGGTCGACCCGCTCGTTGAACTCGGCGATCGAGCGTACCCCGTTGGCGCTGAGCAGCGCGTAGCGGCGCTCCATCTCGAACACCGCCCACTTGAGCACGCCGGCCGCGTCGCGCGGATCGGTGACCACGGGGTGGCGCAGGTGCGGCAGGTCGCGGTAGGCCGACAGCTCGACCATCTTCGGGTCCACGAGAAGCAGGCGCAGCGTCTCGGGCGTGTGCCGGTAGATCAGGCTCGTGATGATCGTGTTCAGGCACACCGACTTCCCCGACCCCGTGGCGCCCGCGATGAGCCCGTGCGGCATGCGCGCCAGGTCGGTCACGTAGGGCCGGCCGTTCAGGTCCTTGCCGAGCGCGAGGGGAAGCGCCGCCCGTGACTTCTGGAAGGCGCGCGATTCGAGGATGTCGCGGATGCGCACCACCTCGGGTGTGGGGTTGGGGATCTCGACCCCCACGGCGCCCTTCCCCGGAATCGGCGCCACGATGCGCACGCTCTCGGCCTTCAACGCCAGCGCCAGGTCGGCGTCGAGGTTGGCGATGCGGTTCACCTTCACGCCGGCGGCCGGCACCACCTCGTACTGCGTCACGACGGGGCCGGTCGTGCGGCCGGCCAGCGTGCACTCCACACCGAACGTGCGCAGCTTCTCGACGAGCACCTCGCCCAGCTCCTCGAGTTCGGCCTCCATGGCCTCGCGGTCGGCGCCGCCGCCCCGGTCGAGGAGGTCGAGCGGGGGCAGGCCCGTGTCGCTGAGCGCGCTCGCCGGGGTCGGGTCGGGGAGCCCGCCCTCGTCCCCCTCCGCCGCGTCATCGTCGTCGGCCGGAGCGAACGGCGAGGGCACGGCCGCCCCGGTCGCGGCGGGCCCCCCGCGCGCGGCCTCGCCGGCCTCCGCGTCCC
>RFGQ01000381.1 GCA_003695865.1 Gemmatimonadota bacterium
CCTCGAGCCAGAGCTGGTCGCGCTGATACTCGAAGTCCAGGCGGGCCATCTCTTCGGCGTCGTCCGCTTCTTCGGCCCGGGTGAACGCCTCGCGATAGACCTTTTCGAGGCTGGCCAGGATCCTTTCCCTGGAGCGCATGGTGACCTCCCCCCGCGTGGGCGTCAGGACTGCGCCCCGGAGCCGGCCGCCGCCAGCGCGGCCCCACCGGGGCCATCCGGACCGAAGAAGTCTCGGATCGCCGCCTTCAACTCGTCGAAGTGATCGTGGAAATAGTGGTCGGAATGCGGCACCCGCACCACCGTGACGTGATCCCCGAGCGGCGCGAGAAGCCGCTCCACCTCTTCTCCGGGTCCGAATTCGTCGTCGTCGCCCTGGACCACGAGCAGTGGGCCGCGCGCGTTCGCCAGGAACGAGAAGTCGTACATGCGCACGGGCACGCCCATGCCCAGGTAGGCGCAGACCCGTGGGTCGTCGACGGTGGCGCTCAGCGAGACCATCGAGCCGAACGAGAAGCCCCCGGCGACGAGCGGGAGCCCCGGCGCCTCGCGCTGCAGCCAGTCCAGCGCAGCGCGCACGTCCTCCTGCTCGCCGACGCCCTCCTCATAAGAGCCCGTCGAGCGGCCGACGCCCCGAAAGTTGAAGCGGAGCGCGAGCAGCCCGGCTTCGTTGAACGCCTGCGCGGCCCGGAAGACCGCCTTGGTGTGCATCGTGCCCCCGTACACGGGATGGGGGTGACACACGACGGCTGCCCCGCGGGGCGGGCCTGCGGGTTCGCGTAGCGTCGCTTCGAGGAAGCCGTGGGAGACCGGGATGTCCAGGGTCGGAACCTCGGCTGGGGGTGGGTGCCAGGGCGCCGGCGGCTCGACCCGCTCCCGACGCCGGGCTATGTTGACCGAACCCCTCCTCAGGGTCAACTCGGGGTCCCGCAGCCCCGCGCGAGGTGCCATGAATCGAGACGAAGCGCGCCGGGTCGCCAACGACCTCTACTGGAAGTCGGACCTGAGCGTGCGCCGCATCGGCGAGCGCCTCGACCTCTCGAAGAGCGGCCTCTACGAGCTGATCGAGCCACTTCCGACCAGCGCCCGCTGCCCGGTGTGCGGCGGTGCGACGGTGTACGAGAACCGCACGGCCCGCGAGCGACGCCAGGTCACCTGCACGGCCTGTGGAGCGACGGCCCCGTGGCGCCCGCCCGTGGCAAGCGACCATGCCGGTGCACACCCGGTGGAGGACGATGCGATGGCGGCCGCGCCCGCCCGCGGGGCGCCCGGCCGGGACGACGACTTCGGCGTCCCCGAGCCGGCGGCCGCGCACCCGCCGGCCGCCGCGCAGCACGGTGCCCGCGGCCTCGGCGTGTCCGGCCGGGTCATGCTGGGCGCGGCCCTCTTGGGCGCGGGCATCGGACTGTTCATCGCCCTGAGGCGGAGGCGCTGACCGTGGCACGCGCCGCCCCCCGCGACCCGCGCACGATCATCACCCCCGACGCCTTCGCCGTCGATCCCGAGCTGCTCGGCACACCCCTGGCCCGGCCCGGCCGCCGTGCGCTGGCGCTGCTGCTCGACCTCTTCTTCGTGGGCATGATCACCGTGCTCACCAGCGGCGTCTGGTTCGTGTTGGGCGTGGTGATCGCCGGCTTCTTCCTCAACCGCGCGCGCCTGGGCGGCCGGGGCGGCGACCGGCTCGCGGCCGTCTTTCGGGTGTTTCTGGGCTGCATGGGGCTCGCCGCGCTCTCGCTCACGCTGCTCGTGTGGGGCGGGCTACGCTGGCTCGACCGCTCCGGGGTGGGCGACGATCTGGTCGCCGCGCTCGAGCGGCTCGAAGAGGAAGGCACCCTGCCCGAGGGCGTCCCCGTAGACGACGACGGCAACGTCGACGTGGCCGCCCTCATGGACCGCATCCGCTCGGGCGACCTCGACC
>RFGQ01000382.1 GCA_003695865.1 Gemmatimonadota bacterium
CGGTGCGGCCGGGGGACCGCCTGCCGGCTGGATTGCCGGCCTTGCCCTGCTGACACTCACCGCGTGGACGCCGGCCGTGTCGGCCCAGACGCTTCTGCGCGGGCGCGTCGTCGACGACAGCACGCGCGCGGCCGTGGTGGGCGCCGACGTGCAGGTGGCGCTCGACGACAGTCTGCTCGTGGGTCGGGTCTCGACCGGCCAGGGGGGCGTGTTCGTGATCCGCCTGCCCCGCGCGGGCCTCTACCGCCTGCAGGTGCAGGGGCTGGGCTACCGCACGCGGGTCTCGCAGTCCTTCCCGGTGCCCGACGGTGATACGCTCGACATCGTGTTCGGGCTCGAGCCCGAGGCGATCACGCTGCCCGGCCTCGAGGTCGAGGCGGATGGGCCCGGCCTGCGCCCCGGCCGCGACAAGTTCGAAGAGCACCGCGCCCTGGGTAAGGGCTACTTCGTGACGCGTGCGCAGATCGACTCGCTCAAGCCACTCGAGGTGGGCGAGATCTTCAAGCTGGTCGACGGGGTGCGCCTCAACTGGGAGCAGGCGACGCTCGACGACGGCAGTCGCAAGCTGATTCCTCGCGTCACCTCGAAGCGGGGGCGGGGCTGCCTGGCCTACCTGATCGACGACTTCCCGATCAGCCGCGATCGGCGCAACCCCTGGGCCGTGTTTCCCCTCGCCGGGCTCAAGCCCCAAGACATCGAGGCGATCGAGGTCTACCGTCACCTGAGCGAGGTGCCGCCCGAGCTCAGGAATCAGGCCTTCATCCCGCTCGACGGGACCCGGGTGCGCATGACGCCGGGTGCCCGCCAGGGCGATCCGGAAGAGCCCGTTGTCACCAAGTTCTACCGGGAGCAGACCTGTGGACTCGTGGTCATCCGCACACGTATCCGCTGGTAGGCGGCCGGCCGGGGCCCGGCGGGACAGGGCGGGCCGGAGACGCGTGTGGGCATGGGCAGCGGCTGGCCTGCTGCTGGGTGCCGCGGCGGCTCCGGACGCGTCCGCGCAGCAGGTGCTGCGCGGCCGCATCGTCGACGACTCGACGCGCCGTCCCGTGCAGGACGCCGAGGTCCAGGTGGCGCTCGACGACTCGACGGTCGTGGGGCGTGTGGCCACGGATCGCCTGGGCAACTTCTACGTGCGGCTGCCGCGTGCGGGCACCTACCGCCTGCGGGCGTCCGCGCTGGGCTACGCCACGCGCACCTCGCGCACGTTTCCGGTGGCCGCCAACGACACGCTCGACGTCGTCTTCGCCCTGGTGCCCGACGCCATCGCGCTGCCGGGGCTCGAAGTGCGTGCGGACCGTCCGGGCCCCACCCGCGGCCGCGACCTCTTTCGCGAGCACCGCGACGGTTGGGGCCGGGGCGTGTTCCTGGACGCGGAGCAGATCGAGGAGCTGGCGCCCTACGAGCTGGGCACGATCTTTCTGGGGGTGCCCGAGACGCGCCTGCGCTGGGTGTGGACGCGCATGGACAGCGGGGATCGCCGGCTCATTCCGGCCCCGGTCTCGAAGCTGGGTCGCGGGTGCTTCGCATACATGGTCGACGGACACCGGGCCCAGCGCTACATGGAGAACGCGTTCCGCAACTTCCCGCTCGACAACCTGCGGCCGAGCGAGGTGGCGGCCGTCGAGGTCTACCGGCACCTGGGCGAGGTGCCGCCCGACCTGCGCAACCAGGCCTACCTGCGGTCCGAAGGCGGCAACGAGATCACCTGTGGACTGGTGGTGATCCGCACCAAGGCGGCCTGGTAGGAAGGAGGACGTCCTCATGCGCTCGTGCTCCCTGCTCGTTTCGCTCTGCGTCGCCGCTGCCGCCGTGGGGGTGGCGACGGTGGCGCCCGCCCCCGCCCGGGCCCAGCAGGTGCTGCGCGGCCGCATCCTCGACGACAGCACCCGCGTGGGCGTGGTGGGCGCCGACGTGCAGGTGGCGCTCGACGACAGCGTGCTCGTGGGTCGGGTGTCTACCGGGGCGGGTGGCATGTTCGCGATCCGGCTGCCGCGGGGCGGCCTTTACCGCCTGCAGGTGTCGAGCCTGGGCTACCGCACGCGCACCTCGCGCGCGTTCCCCGTGCCCGAGGGCGACACGGTCGACGTGGTCTTCTCGCTCGAGCCCGACGCCATCACGCTGCCCGGCCTCACCGTCGAGGGAGATCGTCCGGGTCCCAGGCGCGGCCGCGAGGTCTTCGAAGAACGGCGTGCCGCCGGCGAGGGCTACTTCGTCACGCGCGCGCAGATCGACTCGCTGAAGCCGCTCGAGGTGGGCGAGATCCTGGAGCTGGTCGACGGCGTGCGCGTGAGCTGGGTGCAGAAGACGCTCGACGACGGACGGCGCCAGCTCACGCCCGAGGTCACCTCGAAGCTGGGCACGGGGTGCCTGGTCTACGCCGTCGACGACCGGGTCATGCGGCCCGAAGACCGCCTGAATCCCTGGGCCGTCTTCCCGCTGTCGGCCCTGAGGCCCCAGGACATCGAAGCGGTCGAGGTCTACCGCCACCTGGGCGAGGCGCCGCGCGAGCTGCGCAACCAGGCGTGGATCCCCATCACCCAGAACTCGGGCCGGACGGTGAGGGGCATGGGGGTGGACGCCTCCGACGGGCTCGTGATCACCAACCGCTACGAAGAGCTCACCTGCGGCATGATCGTGTTTCGCACCCGGGCGGCCTGGTGAGCGCTTGACGGCCCGAGGGGGACGCGGCCTTTTGGGCACGGCCGCGGCGCGTAAGATGTCGGGGGCGCACCCGTATCGATGGACTGAGAGGCCCACCCGCGCACCACCGGGTGCGTTAGAGGGGGCCCTAGGACCGATGCGCTGCGGCCGCCCACCTCCCTCGGCCGCACAGGTGCCGGCGGCGTGAACCCGGGGACGCGTCCGCTCCGGGGGGAACTCACTCATGCGTTGTGGATGTGCGAGGGGACGCGCCACTCCAGGTACGGGCCGAGGGCTGCGCTTCACCCTGCTCGTTGTGTGCCTCCTCATGGCGGCCGCCGTTCCGGGCCTCGGACCCCGGACTGCCGCAGCCCAGACGCTCCTCCGGGGCCGGGTCGTCGACGATAGCACGAGGGCAGCGGTCGTGGGAGCGGACGTGCAGGTGGCGCTCGGAGACAGCGTCCTGGTCGGGCGGGCCTCGACGCGAGCCGGCGGGGTCTTTGCCATCCGTCTGCCGCGGGCGGGCCGCTACCGACTTCAGGTATCCAGCCTGGGCTATCATAGCCGCATCTCGCAGGCCTTCGACGTTCCGGAGGGCGACACGGTCGATGTCGTCTTCAGCCTCGCGCCCGAAGCGATCGGGCTTCCGGGCCTGGACGTGGTGACCGAAGGCGGGCCCGTCCGGGCGGGGCGGGCCGAGTTCGAGGCACACCTCGCTCGCGGGAAGGGGGTGTTCGTGACGCGGGCCCAGATCGACTCGCTCGGGCCGCTCGAGGTGGGCGAGATCTTCAAGTTGGTCGACGGCGTGCGCCTCAACTGGGAGCAGGCGACCCTCGACGACGGAACGCGCAAGATGGTGCCGCGGATCGAGTCGAGGAGAGGCGCCGGCTGCCTGGCCTATCTCCTGGACGGCATGCCGATCGTGCGTAGCCAGTCGGTCAATCCATGGCGGGTTTTCCCTCTGGTCGGGCTGAAGGTTGAAGACGTCGAAGCGATCGAGGTCTACCGGCACATGAGCGAAGTGCCTCCCGAGCTGAGGAACCAGGCGTTCGTCGCCCGCGACAAGCGGCGCGTGCGCATCGTGCCGGGTATTCGGGGCGGCACGGCGGGGAGGGTTGTGACCGAGATTCCTCGCGAGGACGCCTGCGGAGTCGTGGTCATCCGCACCCGGGCGGCCTGGTGAGC
>RFGQ01000383.1 GCA_003695865.1 Gemmatimonadota bacterium
CCCTGGTACCCGCCCCGCGGGTCCCGCCGCTGGCACTTCGCCTTGCCCGGGGATCGGGCGTGCGGTCACTATGCGACACGATGCCACGCGCGCGCGGGCGCGCGCGCGACCCGCACCCGGCCCCGAACCCCTCCTTCACCATGTTCCGACGCCTCGTCCAGCTCGTTCTGCTCGCCCTCGTCGTGGTCGCGGGGGTGGTCCTCTACCGCACGGCTTCGCTCTCTTCGCTGCAGCCTCCGGTGCCCGCCGCGTTCGACGATCCGACGCCGCTCGACGCTGAGGCGGCCGTCGAGCGCTTTGCGGGCGCGATCCGCTTCCCCACCGTCTCGCGTGAGGACGCGCCCCACGACTCCGCGGCCTTCCGCGCGCTGCACGCCTACCTGGCCGAGGTATTCCCGCGGGTGCACGCCACGCTCGAGCGCGAGACGATCGGGGGGCTCAGCCTGCTCTATCGCTGGCCGGGGCGCGATCCGTCGAAGGCGCCGATCGTGCTCATGGGCCATCAGGACGTGGTGCCGGTCATCCCGGGCACCGAGGACGACTGGACGCACGGGCCGTTCTCGGGCGCGGTGGCCGAGGGGTTCGTGTGGGGCCGCGGTACGCTCGACGACAAGGTGAGCGTGCTCGCGATCCTCGAGGCGGTCGAGACGCTGCTCGAGGCCGGCCATACGCCCGAGCGCACGGTCTACCTGGCGTTCGGGCACGACGAGGAGATCGGCGGACGCGCCGGTGCGCGGGTCATCGCCGACACGCTCGAGGCGCGCGGCGTGTCGGAGTTCGCGTTCGTGCTCGACGAGGGAGGCGCGATCCTCGACGGCGAGACGAGCCCGCTCGACCGACCCATGGCTACGGTGGGGATCGCCGAAAAGGGCGGCGTGAATCTGCAACTCGTCGTGCGCTCGGCGGGCGGCCACTCCTCCACGCCGCCGCCCCACACGGCCATCGGGGTGCTGGCGCGGGCCATCGTGCGGCTCGAAGAGAACCCCTTCCCCGCCTCGCTCGAGGGTCCGGGCGGTGAGATGCTCGCCTTCATGGCGCCCGAGATGGGCTTCGGCGCGCGCATGGCCATCGCCAATCGCTGGCTGTTCGGGCGGCTGCTCACGCGAGCCATGCTGGGCGATCCGGCGACGGCGGCGATGCTGCGCACGACGACGGCGGCGACGATCATCGACGGCGGCGTGAAGTCGAACGTGCTGCCCATCGAGGCGCGGGCGGTCGTGAACTTCCGCATCCGTCCGGGCGAGACACCGGCCTCGGTGGCCGAGCGCGTGCGCGCGGTGATCGACGATCCGGCCGTGGAGGTGAGCGGCGAGCAGAACGGGCGCCCGCCCTCGCCGGTGTCGGATCCCCACTCCGACGCCTTCCGCACGATCGCCTCGACGATCCGCGAGGTGGCCGGCGAGGAGGTGGTCGTGGCGCCCTACCTGGTGGTGGGCGGCACCGACGCGCGCTACTACGCGCCGCGCTCACGCAACGTCTACCGCTTTCTGCCGGTGCGGCTCGAGCCCGACGGGCTGCAGCGGCTGCACGGCACGAACGAGCGCGTGGCGGTGAGCGGCTACCTCGACAGCGTGCGCTTCTTCCAGACGCTGCTCCGCAAGGTGGACGCGCTGCCCTGAGGGCCGGCGCC
>RFGQ01000384.1 GCA_003695865.1 Gemmatimonadota bacterium
GAGGTCTCGTTGCTCGAAGCCTTCGAGCACTCGCCGCACCGCGACGTCTGGCGCCGCGCCGGAACGCTGCGCGCCGCGAAGGGCGACCTCTTCCACACCAACACGATCGAGGTGCTCGACGGCCGCATCGCGAAGCGCGTGCCCGCCTTCGCGAAGGGGCACTGGCTCGTGTCGATGCGGGTGCTCGACGCGATCGCCATCGTCGACCCGCGGCGACGCGTCGTCACCTGGACGCTCAGCGGCCCCTTCCACGGGCAGCACGACCCCGAGATCGTCGACGGCGGGAACCTGCTCGTGTTCGACAACGGCGCCGGGCTGCGCTCGCGCGTGCTGGAGATCGACCCGGCGACGGGCGAGATCGTCTGGCAGTACCGCGGGAGCCGCGACCATCCCTTCCACAGCGCGCTCCTCGGCGCCGCCCAACGTCTGCCCAACGGCAACACGCTCGTCACGGAGTCGGAGTACGGCCGCGCCTTCGAGGTCGATCGCGCGGGCGAGATCGTCTGGGAGTACCACAACCCCGAACGCGCCGGCCCCGGAGGCGAGCTCATCGCGACGCTGCCGGAGCTCGTGCGCCTGCCCGCCAACTTTCCGATCGGGTGGGCCGACGCGGCGCCCTGATCCGCGCGCGCTAGAGGTGCGCGACGGCGCCGCCGTCGACCTTCAGGATCTGTCCCGTCACGAAGCTCGACTCGTCGGACACGAGGTACACGACCGCGTGCGCCACGTCCTCCGGACGTCCGTGGCGCTTCAGCAGCTGCAGCTCCCGGTAGTGCGTCCAGAAGACCGCCTGCTCGGCATCGCCTCCGAAGTAGCCGAGCAGCTTCTCGGTCACGATGCGCCCGGGGCGAATCGAGTTGACGCGAATCCCGTGCTCCCCGCCGCGCCCGGCGAGGTGGACCATGAGCCCGTCGAGCCCGGCCTTCGAGGCCTGATACTCGGGCGGCGGCTGCATGCCGCCCATGCGCTCGAGCTGCGTGGCGCCCACCGCCATCGCCGCGGAGAGGCTGGAGACGAGCACGACCGCGCCGCCACCGGCCGAGACGAGGTGCGGCCAGGCCGCCCGAATCGTGAACATCGTGCCGTTCAGGTTGAGGTCGAGGGTCGCCTGCCACTCGGCGTCGGGCGTGTCGGGCCACTGCGAGAAGGCGAC
>RFGQ01000385.1 GCA_003695865.1 Gemmatimonadota bacterium
ACCAGGCACAGGGCGCCGAGGAGCCCGACGAAGACCCAGCCGAAGGGGTTGCGGACCACGACCACCATCGCGACGAGGCAGAAGGCGCCGAAGGCGTCGAGGGAGAGCCGGGCGAGCCGAGGGCGACGGCCGAGGGTGAAGAAGACCGCGGCCACCACCGCGGGTCCGACCAGGCCCCCGGCCGAGACCGCCGCGCGGGCCAGGGCACCGCTGTAGCCCCCGACCCTGGCCAGGCCCGAGCCATTGGCCCACATGCGGAAGGAGTCGAACTCGCCCCCCACGAGCACGCCCGCGATGCCGTGCCCCATCTCGTGCACGAAGGTCGAGAGGAGCATGAGGGGCCAGGCCACGAAGCGGCCGAAGGGCACCAGGAACAAAAGCAGGGTGAGGCCGGCCGCGACGAGGAGCGCGGTGCGGGCGCGGCCCGCGGCCACCGCCTGGGAGGGGGTGATCCGCTTGGCCATCTTCCCCCCTTCGTGGGCTCACTCCGGGCGAATCCGCCCGAGAAGAAACCGGCGGCGGCAGGGCCGCATTTCACCGCTCCCTCAGGGTAGGTCGTGGCGCGCCCCCGGGGAAGATGTGGGTCCACGTGCGCTCCCCTCTCGCCGACAAGCCGCTATCTTGAAGAAGATGAGCGAGCCCAGAGCCGAGGCCGCCCCGCGCCGTCTGTGGGGGTATTTCAAAGCGAGCAAGGACCCCTTCAACTCGGTCCTCCTCGTCCTGCCGCTCTTTGTCGCCTACCAGATCGGGATCCTCGGCACCGGCGGCCTGCGCAACGGTGTCGACTTCATGACCGACGTCATCCTGGCCATGGTGGCCATCGTGCTCGGGCTTTTCGTGGGCCAGGTGAGCGAAGGCACGGTGCTCCTCGGCTACATCGTGTTCAACCTCGCGGTGCTCGGGGGACTCGCCCTCACCGTCTTCTTCCTGCGCCACCGCGGGCATGTCCAACCGCGCTTGTGGCCCGCGCTTCTCCTCGAGAGCGCGATCTACGCCGTGCTCTTCGGCTCGACCATCCGCTTGATGATGGCGGCCTTCGGCTTCGACGGCCCCCTCGCCATCACCGACACGGGGCCGGTCCTGGCCAAGGGTGCCGAGGGGTATTCGCCCTTCGTGGGCCTGGTGACGTCGGTGGGCGCGGGCCTGTACGAGGAGATCGTC
>RFGQ01000386.1 GCA_003695865.1 Gemmatimonadota bacterium
CCAAGGCCCCGGCGAGCTCGGCGCTCGCCGGGGCCGTCGTCCCGAATCGACCGGGCGCCGGTCAGCCGACCGCGGCCGTCTCCTCTTCCTCGCGAGCCTTCACGAAGTCGTAGAAGCGGAACTGGAGAGGCTGGTAACCCCACTCGGTGCGCAGGAGGCCGAGCTGACCCACGTGGTAACTCTCGTGCCACAGAAAGAAGTAGAGGGCCCCCAGGAGCGTGCCACGCGGGTTGGGCACCGAGAGGTTCGTGTCGCCCTGCAGGCGGTCCTCCCCGAGCTCGGCGAGGGTGCGGTCGAAGAGGTCGGCCAGCGCGTCCCACCGGCGGGCGAGGTCCTCGATGCCGGGATAGTCCGCTCCGTCGCGGGCACCCTGTTGCTCCCCCCACAACTCGAGGAAGGGGTTCTCATCGGTCACGCCCAGCTCCTTGAGGATGCCGTAGCGCGACGAAGCCATGTGGCCGACGAGAAAGCTGATCGACGATCCCTCGCCGCCGCGGACACGGCGTACCGCGTCCTCGTTGGACAGGTCCTCGATGCCGAGGCGGACGAGGGTCGAGTTGAACGAGAAGATGTCTCGCACGTGAGCGAGGGCGTGGCTCATGATGCCTCCGGGAAATGTTCGGTCTTTCCAGATCGGTCCGTCAGGGTGAGTTTGGATTGTAGCAGGTCAGCTTGTCACTTGCAAGTAAAAAGTCGAGGCCCATGCGAAAGCGGCAGCGGAGGAGCGACTGCCCCGTCCACTTTGCGCTCGAACACATCGGGGACCCGTGGTCGATGCTGGTGATCCGCGACCTCGTGATGTTCGGGAGGCGCACGTACGGAGAGTTCCTCAACGCCGGGGAGGGCATCGCCACGAACGTGCTGGCCGATCGACTCAAGCGACTCGAGGAGGACGGCCTGCTGGTGCGTGAGGCCGACCCCGAGCGCTCGTCGCGTCCGAGGTACCGGCCGACGCAGAAGGCGCTCGACCTGCTGCCGGTGCTGCTCGAGATGGCCGCGTGGAGCGGCACGTGGGACGAGCAGACCGTGGTACCTCGCGAACTCGTGGAGCGTATCCGCCACGATCGCGCCTCGGTCGAACGCGAGATCCTGGCGTGCTACGAGCGCGACGAGCCGTGGATGCCGGGCGTCCCGGCACGGGAGGAGGACGACGGGCGCTAGGGCCCGCGGGCCTCGCCCAGCGGCGGGTTCAGATCAACCAGTTGGCCAGAAAGGCGCCGCCGTAGGCGAGCGCGAGCATATAGCTCCACTGGATGAGTGGCCACTTCCAGCCGCCGGTCTCGCGGCGCACCACGGCGACCGTCGACATGCACTGCAGCGCGAAGACGAAGAAGACGAGCAGGGCCACGGCGCTGCCCAGATCGAGATCGCGCTGCAGCGCCGCCTGGAGCTGGATGGAGCCCTCGTCGGCGTCCTCCACGCCGTAGATCGTGCCGAGCGTGGCGACGATGACCTCGCGCGCGGCGAGCGACGACACGAGCCCGACCCCGATCCTCCAGTCGAAGCCGAGGGGGCGGATCGCCGGCTCGATGACGTGTCCGGCGGCCGCCAGCGCGCTCTCGTCGATGGGGGGCGCCCCGCCGTCGACCCGAGGCACCTGGGTGAGGCCCCAGAGCACGACCGCGACGAGCAGAATGATCCGTCCGGCCCGCCGCAGGAACACCCGCGTACGGTCCACGAGCCGCAGCCCCAGGGAGCGCAGCGACGGCACCCGGTACGGCGGCAACTCCATGAGGAACGAAGACGGTTCTCCTCGCAGCAGGGTACGCTTCAGCAGGAAGGCGCTCCCCACGGCCGCAAGCACGCCGAGCGCGTAGAGGCCCAGCAGGGTGGCGGCCCGCGTGCCCATGAACGGGCCGAGGAGCGGCCGCTCGGGGATGAACGCCGCGATGAGCAGCGCGTAGACCGGCAGCCGCGCGGAGCAGGTCATGAACGGCGCGACGAAGATGGTGGCCAGGCGGTCGCGCTCGTCCTCGACGGTGCGCGCTGCCAGCACGGCCGGCACGGCGCACGCGTAGGCCGACAGCAGCGGCAGAAAGGCGCGCCCCTGCAGTCCCACCCGGTACATCAACCGGTCGGCGATGACGGCCGCCCGCGCCATGTATCCCGAATCCTCGAGAATCCCCAGGAACAGGAACAGGACGAGGATCTGGGGAAGGAAGACCAGCACAGAGCCCACGCCCGACCAGACGCCGTCGATGAGGAGGGAGCGGAACCAGGACTCGGGCAGACGGGCGGCGAGCCACTCGCCCGAGCCGGCGATAACGGCCTCGACACCGTCCATGAACGGTGTGGCCCAGGTGAACATGGCCTGAAAGACGACCACGCCCACCACCAGAAAGATGAGCGGCCCCCACACCCGGTGCAGGAAGAGGGCGTCGAGCCTGCGCGTGAGCGCGCTGGGGCCCGCCGCCCGGAACCCGGCCCTGCGGGTGAGTTCGGCGATGTGGCGCCGCCGCCGCGCGAACTGGTCGGCCATGGGGAGCGGCGTGCCCTTGGCGACGTTCGAGACGGCCGGGCAGGCACGCTCGGGCAGGGGGCCGCGTTCGGCCACCGCCCGCAGGAACCGACGGACCTGGTCGAGACCCTGGCCCGTACGCGCGTTGGTCTCGACCGCCGTGACGCCGAGCGCCTCGCCGAGCGCCGACGGGTCGACCGCTCCACCTCGGGCGTGCAGCTCGTCGGCCATGTTGAGCGCGAGGAGCGTCGGCACGCCCAGGGCCAGGGTGGGCTCGACGAGCATGAGGTGCGGTTCGAGGCGTGTCGAATCGACGATCAGAACGAGCGCGTCGGGCGCCCTCAACCCGGGCGCCCTGCCCTCGAGCACATCGCGCGTGATGCGCTCGTCGGCGGTGCGTGCAGAGAAGCCGTTCACGCCGGGAAGGTCGACCAGCTCGACCTCGAGCCCGTCGCCGAGGTCGACGACGCCGAGCTTTTTCTCGACCGTCACGCCCGGGTAGTTGGCGATCTTCTGGCGCAGCCCGGTGAGCTGGTTGAAGAGCGTCGACTTGCCGGCGTTGGGGGGGCCGACGAGCGCGACCAGTGGGCGCGTCGGGGGTGCCTGGGACCGTTCGCCGAGCGTGGCCGTCGAGCCGGCCTCCGACCCCGGTGCGGCAGGGCGGCGGACGCTACGGGGGCCGGAAGCGCTCACGCCGATTCGGGAGCCCCGGTGGGCCGGAAGCTCAGTCCGCCAGGCCGCGGGCCAGGCGCACGCAGAGACAGTCGGCGGTCTCGCGCCGGAGGGCCAGCAGCGTGCCGTCGACCATCACCACCGGGTCGCCCGCCGGCGAGAGGCGTACGGGACACAGACGACAGCCGGGGAGCAGGCCCCGCTCGAGCAGCGGTTCCGCCTGCTCGTCGGGCAGATCGATGCGCACGAGCTCGACCTCTTCGTGGAGGCCGATCTGTGCCAGGCGCAGCTCGCGTCCCGCCCGGTTCGTGTTCGTCCGTGTATCGTGCATGGTGTCGGCCCGGCGCCGGGCGCTCGATCGTGGAAGCGGGCTGCGCGGCGGCCTGTCGCGGTTGAAAGTCGTTCTCAACGAGAGAAGATAGGGCGAAGATGCCGACGGGGGAAGTGGGGGCGCCTCCACCCGGCGCGGCCGTGGGATCGTTCAGCGCCCTTCCCGCTCCGACACCACGGTGCTTCCGTCGGGGAAGCGCTGCTCGATGCGAACGATGTAGGGCGGCGCGGCTTCGAACCAGACCGTCCACGGACGGTACGCGGTCGAGACCCGCCAGGTCTCGACGGGCGTCCCGTCGGGCCGGGTCAGGGTCTCGGTGTCTTCCACCGTCATCACCTCCCAGCCGAGTTCACCGGTCGGACCGACCACCGGGAAGGCCGCGCGGAAGCCGGGCTCCCGGGGAAAGCCCAGCAGGAGCACCGCGTAGAGCGAGAGGTCGAAGGGGGCGGTGGCGTAAACCGTGTCGGACACGACGGCGGGCGCCTCGGGCGAGAGGATCCGGGTGAGGACCACCCGCGGGCCCTGGTGGTCGATGTGGACGACCGAGCGCAGTTCAGGACCGAAGCGCTGGTCGATCCTAAGGGGGCCGAGCGTCGCGGCCTCGGCGAGGTGGACTCGCCAGAGGTCCATGCGACCGTCGGCGGTATAGCGGGCCACCTCACGGCGCAGGAGGGGCGGACCGGCGTCGCTTTCGAGCCGCTCGACCCGATCGGTCCAGGCGCCGAAGGGAGCCTCTCGTCCGTCTGCGGTGCGCCGCGTGAGCGTGAAGCGCGCCGAGTAGGCTTCGATGGCCTGCCCGCTCACAAGGGCACTCCCCACCTCCACGCGCTTCGCCCCTTCGGGAGGGTGCGGCGCCAGGGTCCTCGCCCCGGCACCCGGCCGGCTCGCGCCGGAGGGCATGCCGCGGCGCAGTCGAAAGGTGCCCTGCAGATCTCCGAGCGAGGCGAGCCCGTCGATGCTGTCTCCCTGCAGAGTGCCCACGAGCTGCATCGCGCCGCTCGGTGTGGGTAGCTCGAAGCGGACGCGGGGCGGGTCGTAGGTGAAGTCCGGAAGGGGTAGGGCGCCGTCCTGGCCCGGGAGGCGCAGCACCGCGCGCCAGTCGTCGCCCGCCTGCTCCACGTCGAGCGTGAACGGAATCTCCGACCCGGCCAGGCCGATCGCCCCCTCCCAGTGGCCGCCGGGGTCGACCTGGGCCGCGAGCACCCCGGGTGAGGCGGTCGCAAGCGAGGCCGCGAGCGGCAGGGTGAGCGAAGCGAGGCTCAGCAGTGTGCGCAGTCGATCCATGGTCTCCCTCGTGCGAGAGCCGCCGGTTCCACACGGCGGCGAGAACTCCTCCACGTCGCACGATCGCCCCGGGCCGAGGGGTGGGCTTGGAAGAACGGCTCACCCGCTCGGGTGGGCCGATTCAAGGCAGGGGCGGAGAGGCCGATAAAGGTGGAGGAGGAGAGGGGCCCGGTGGGGAGCCAAGAGCCCGGGAGGCGAACCCTCGTGAATCGCTACAGCACATCGATCCGCGGTGCGGCGGAGCGGCCTCGCGCCGTCCGCGGCGGGAGTGCGCTGCGCGCTGCCGGGGCGTACGCGGCGATCCGGTTCGTCGCAGCGGCGATCGCTCTGGGAGCGCTGGGTGGGTGGGCCGCTCCTCTTCGGGCTCAGATGGGCGGAGAGATCCGCTTCCGTAGACTCTCGCTCGACCAGGGCCTCTCGCAGTCCACCGTCCACGCCATCGCCCAGGACGACCTCGGCTTCATGTGGTTCGGCACGTGGGACGGTCTGAACCGTTTCGACGGCGTGGCCTTCCGCGTGTACCAGCACGATCTCAACGACTCGACGAGCCTGGGCGACGATCTGGTGACGGCGATCGCTCCCGCGCCGGGCGGCGACCTGTGGGTCGGCACGGGGGCCGGGCTCGATCACTACGTCGCCGCCCTCGACCGCTTCGAGCACTATCGGTACGCCCCCGACGATCCGGGCAGCCTTTCGCAAAACGCCGTGCTGTCGGTCGCGGTGGCCCCCGACGGCTCGGTGTGGGTCGGCACGCTGGGCGGCGGGCTCAACCGGCTCGACCCGACCACCGGCCGGGCCGAGCGCTTCCGACACGAGCCCGGCGTGAAGGGCACGCTGGCGGGAGACGTGGTGCGGGCGCTCGCGGTGGACGCGGACGGCACCGTGTGGGTCGCCACCGACCGCGGGCTCGACCGCTTCGACGCCGAGCTGAATCGCTTCGAGCCGGTACCCGGCATCGAGGCAGGCAGCTTCCGGGCGCTTGCGGTCGACGCGCGGCGCGGCGGCCTGTGGGCCGGAGACGACGCCGGGGGGGTGTACCGCATCGAAGGCGGGGCGCGCCCGCGGGGGCGCCGGGTCTGGACGGTACCGGGAGGGACGACCGCTTCGGTCGACGACCTCATGGTGGACTGGACGGCCACCGTCTGGGTGGCCACCGAGGGTCGCGGCCTGTGGCGACGGGATCCGGTACGGCGGCGCTTCGAGCGCCTCGAAAGCGATCCGGAAGACCCCGAATCGCTCTCGACGAACACGATCACGTCGGTGTTCCAGGATCGGGCCGGCGCGCTCTGGGTGGGCACCGAAGGCTCGGGCGTGCACCACTTCGACCGCCACCGCTACAAGTTCGTGCCCTACAAGGTCCGCCCTGCCACGGCCGACCACAACTACGTGCGGGCCTTCGTGGAGGACGCCTCGGGCGATCTGTGGATCGGACAGCAGGGCGGTGGCCTGGCCCGACTCGATCGCCGCACCGGCGAGTACACGCACTACCGCTTCGATGCGGCGGACCCGCTGTCGCTTCCCGACGATCGGGTGTTCTCGCTGCACGTCGACCGCCGCGGCGACCTGTGGGTCGGTACCGCCGACGGCTGGTTCGCTCGCCGCCGGGCGGGCCGCGACGGGTTCGAGCGTTTTCGGGCGCGCCTGGCGCCCGGGCCGCGGAGCTTCTCCGACGCGGTCCGCCGCATCGTCGAAGACGAGGCCGGCGATTTGTGGCTTGCCGTCGAGGGTGCCGGGTTGCAGCGATTCGACCCGCGCACCGGGTCGATCGAGGCGTACGTGCACGACCCGTCGGACCCGACTTCCCTTGCCTCGGACCGGCTCTTCTACGTCGACCTCGCCGCCGGCGGTGCGCTGTGGGTGGCCAGCTTCGGCGGCGGGCTCGCTCGCCTGGACCCGGTGAGCGGGATGGTGGTGAACTACCGGCACGATCCGCGCGACCCCACATCGCTGGCCAGCGATGAGGTCATTTCGGTCGAGGTCGCGCGGGACGGGACCGTGTGGGCCGGCACCCTCGGCGGGCTGTCGGGGCTGGATCCGGCGTCGGGTCGCTTCCGCAACTACCGCCGCGGCAGCGGCCTGCCCAACGACGCCGTCTACGGTGTACTCGAAGACGAGCAGGGGCAGTTGTGGCTCACGCTCAACGGAGGGCTGGCCCGCTTCGATCCGCGCGGACAGTCGTTCGTCACCTATCACGCGGCCGACGGCCTGCAGAGCAACGAGTTCAACGGCGGAGCCCACTACCGTAGCCCGTCCGGTGAGCTGTTCTTCGGTGGCGTCAACGGCTTCAACGCGTTCCGCCTGGAGCGCATCCCCACGAACCTGTTCGTGCCTCCGGTGCGGATCACCGGGCTGCGCATCCAGAACCGGGCGGTGCCGATCGGGCCCGACGAGGACGGCCGGATGATCCTCGACCGCGCCGTCGGATTCGCGGACCGTGTCGTGCTCTCGCACCGGGACGCGGGAATCACCATCACCTTCGCCGCGCTCGACTTCGCCGACCCCGGGCGCAACCGCTACGCGTATCGCCTCGAAGGCGCCGAGCGCGAGTGGACCGACCTGGGTGAGCAGCGGCAGGTGACGTTCGCCGCGCTGCCTCCGGGCGACTACGTCTTCCGGGTGCGCGGCTCGAACAACGACGGCGTCTGGAACGAGGAGGGTGCCTCGCTGCGCATCGTGGTGCGGCCGCCCTTCTGGGCCACCTGGTGGTTCCGCGGGCTCGCGCTGGCCCTGCTGGCCGGGGTGATCGCCCTCGCCGTGCGGGTGCGCATGGCCGCCGTGGCACGCCGCGCGGCCGACCTCGAACGCCTCGTAGGCGACCGGACCGCCCAGGTCGAAGCGCAGAAGCGACAGCTCGAGGCGATGCTCGACGAGCTGAAAGAGACGCGTGACGAACTCATCGTGGTGGCCCACAGGGCGGGGATGGCCGACACGGCGACCGGCGTGCTCCACAACGTGGGCAACATTCTCAACAGCCTCTCGATCTCGGCCAGCCGCATCCAGAGCACGTTGCGCACCTCGAAGGCGGCCGGTCTGGCGCGGGCGAACGGGCTGCTGCGTGAGAACCTGGATCGGTTGGGGGCGTTCTTCGCGAGCGACCCGCGGGGGCCCAAGCTGGCCGAATACTACCTGCGGCTCGAAGACGAACTCGAGCGCGAGCGCGAGGGCCTGCTCGACGACGCCTCACGCGTGGTGACCAAGGTGGCCGCGATCGGCGACGTGATCGCCGAGCAGCAGCGCATGGCCCGGAGCGAGATCGTCGTCGAGAGGCGCTCTCTCGCCGAGGTGATCGAAGACGCACTCGAGCTGCAGGCCGCGTCGGCGGCGCGCCATCGGATCGAGATCGAGAAGGTCTTTGGCGACGTGCCGCCGGTGCCCGTGGCCCGGACCAAGCTGATCCATGTGCTGCTCAACCTGTTCAAGAACGCCAAGGAATCGATGAACGCCCGGCAGCCGGATCGCATGGTGCTCAGGATCGAGCTCGACCGTGACGACACTCATGCAGAGATCAGGGTGCGGGACAACGGGCTGGGAATCGAACCGGACGTGATGCGCAGGATCTTCACGCACGGCTTCACCACCAAGGAGCACGGGCACGGCTTCGGACTGCACTCGTGTGCGAACTACATGAAGGAGATGGGCGGAGAGATCCGGGTGGAGAGCGAGGGAGCGGGCAGGGGCGCCACGTTCATCCTGCGCCTGCCGCTCGAAGACGCCGACGCGCCGGCACAGGCCGAGGCGCGTGTTTCCGACGCGCGGGAGCTGCGCCGCCGTCGCCCCGAGCCTGCCGCAGCAGGAGGAGCGTCATGACCGTCTCACATCGTGGACCGACGGGCATCTCGTCGTCCGGCTTCGTACCGCCGGCCGACACCGACCGGGAGGCCCGCCACCGCGTGCTCGTGGTCGACGACACCCCCGCGATCCACGAAGACATCCGGGCGGTGCTCTGCGCGGCCGACGGCCGGTCGGCCGATCTGGCCGAGCTCGAGGCCGACCTGTTCGGGTCGTCCGCTCCGGAGGGCGGTGGGGCGGCCTTCGACGTCGACTCGGCCTACCAGGGGCAGGAGGCGCTCGAACTCGTCCGCTCCGCCGCGCGCGAGGGGCGGCCGTACTCGTTCGCCTTCGTCGACATGCGCATGCCGCCCGGCTGGGACGGACTCGAGACGATCCCGCACCTGTGGGAGGTCGATCCCCACCTCGAGATCGTCATCTGCACCGCCTTCGCCGACTACGAGTGGAGCGAGATCGCCGACGGCGTGGGCTATACGGATCAGCTCATGATCCTGAAGAAGCCCTTCGACGCCATCGAAGTCAGCCAGCTCGCTCGGGCCCTCTCGGCCAAGCGCGACCTGCGCGCCCAGGTGCAGGCCCGGCTCGACGACCTCGAAGCAGCCGTGGCCGAGCGCACGCGCGACCTGCTCGAGGCGAAGGAACGCCTGGAACAGACGCTCATCGAGCGCGAGCAGATGGAAGTCGAGCTCCGGCACGCGCAGAAGCTCGAAGCCGTGGGCCAGCTCGCGGCCGGCATCGCCCACGAGATCAACACGCCCATCCAGTTCGTCGGCGACAGCATCCACTTTCTGGGCGAGGCGTTCGAGGACTTTTCGGGACTCATCCGCGAGTTCCGCCACGTGCTCGGCGAACTGGCCAAGAGGCCCGGTGGCGAGCCGCTCGGACGTCGCATGAAGAGCGCCGAGGAACGCTACGATTACGCCTATCTGAAGGAGCAGGTCCCGCAGGCTGTGGCGCGGGCCGGGGAAGGCGTGCAGCGCGTGGCCGAGATCGTTCGCGCCATGAAGGAGTTCGCGCACCCGGACCAGCGTGAGAAGTCCGAGACCGACCTCAACCACGCCATCGAGAACGCGTTGACGGTCGCGCGCAACGAATACAAGTACGTGGCCGAGATCTCCACTGACTTCGGGGAACTGCCTCTGGTGCCGTGTTACCCGGGCGACGTGAACCAGGTGCTGCTCAACCTGATCGTCAACGCGGCCCACGCCATCGGCGACAAGGTGGGCGACAGCGGCGAGAAGGGAACGATCTCGATCCGGACCCGCTGCGAGGACGACGACGTCGTCATCTCGGTCTCCGACACGGGATGCGGCATCCCCGAAGACATCCGCCAGAAGATCTTCGACCCCTTCTTCACGACGAAGGAGGTCGGGCGCGGAACGGGCCAGGGGCTGGCGATCGCCCGTTCCTGCATCGTCGACAAGCACGGCGGCACGATCTCGGTGGAGTCCGAGGTCGGGCAGGGCACCACCTTCCACGTGCGGCTGCCGCTCAAGGCCTCGGGGCCGCCCGCCGAGCAGGGAGAAGCCGGGGTGGAGTCGCTCTTCCCCGAGGGCGACGACCCACACGCCGCGGCGGAGCCGGAGCCGCGCGCGGACGGAACCGACCCGGCCGCGGCCGGAGGAGGCGCGCCCGCATGAGCGACCGCATCCTGCTGGTGGATGACGATCCCAATGTGCTCGCGGCGCTCCGCAACAGCCTCAGGCGCATGCGGGACCGTTGGGTCGTCGTGGGAGCGACGAGCGGAGAGGAAGCACTCGCCCTCATGCAGGAAGAGCCCTTCGCGGTCGTCGTCACCGACATGCGCATGCCCGTGATGGACGGTGCGGAGCTGCTCGAGCGCGTGCGGGATCTGTCTCCGACGACGGCGCGCATCATCCTCTCGGGGTACTCCGAACTGGACGCGGTGCGCCGCACGGTGACCGTCGCCCACCAGTTCCTCGCCAAGCCGACCGAGCCGGGGACGCTGGAAGAAGCGATTCAGCGCGCCCTGTCGCTGCGCGAGCTCGTGGCCGACGAGGCCGTGCTGAGGATCGTGGGGCGGGTCGACCGGCTGCCGAGCGCCCCGCGTGTGTTCGCCCGGCTCACGGCGATGCTGGGCGACCCGGATGTGAGCGCTGCCGACGTCGCCACGCTGATCGAGCGCGACGTGGCCATGAGCGCCAAGATCCTGCAGCTCGTGAACTCCGCGTTTTTCCGCTCGGCGCGAAGGATCTCGAGCGTCGAGGGGGCCGTGCGTCACCTCGGCTTCGCCACGATCCAGAAGCTCGTCCTCACGCTCGAGGTGTTCGCGAGCGCAGGCGCGATTCCCGTCAACGGGCTCTCGCACGAGGCCATTCAGGACCACGCGCTCGCGGCGAGCCGGCTGGCGAGCCGCATGCCGGGCGACGCCGAGGCCCGCGACGACGCCGGGGTGGCGGCGCTGCTCTGCGATGTGGGACTGCTGCTGCTCGCGGCCGAGGCGACGAGCGAGTTCAGGGCGGCCTGGGAGCAGGCGGCCGCCACGCAACGACCCCTCCATGAGGTGGAGCGCGAGGTCCACGGGACGACCCATGCAGAGGTGGGTGCCTACCTGCTGGGCCTGTGGGGACTGCCGCTCGCCGTGGTCGAGGCGGTGGCGAATCATCACGCGCCCGAACGCATCCCGCGCGAGGGCATGAGCGTGGCGGCCGCGGTCTACTTCGCCGATACGCTTGCGGCGGAGGCTACCGGAGAGGGTGGGCCCTTCTGGTCGCGGCCGCCCCTCGACGAGTCGCTGCTGGCGGCGGCCTCGGCGGGGGACGAGGTGGCGAAGTGGCGGGGGTTGGCCGACGACCTTTCCCTGGCTGGGAGGAGCTGAGGAACCATGGACGCGCCGGCGGCGAAGCCCAGAGTCCTGTGCGTGGACGACGAGCCCGAGGTGCTGCGGGGCCTGCGGACCGTTCTGCGCCGGCGCTTCGACGTGCACACGGCCGAGTCGGGGCGCGAAGGGCTCGCGCTCCTTTCGGAGCAGGGTCCCTTCGCCGTCGTGGTGTCGGACATGAAGATGCCCGAGATGGACGGCGCCGCCTTCCTCGCGGCCGTCAAGGATCGCGCTCCCGACACGACCCGCGTCCTGCTTACGGGAGAAGCGAGCCTTTCCGCGGCAGTCGCCGCCGTGAACAGCGGTCAGATCTTCCGCTTTCTGCTCAAGCCGTGCCCCGCAGACACGCTGGTGCAGGCGCTCGAGGACGCGGTCGCCCAGCATCGCATGGTCACCCGCGACCGCGAGCTGCTGCGCCACGAGGTCGATCGTCTGACGGAGCAGCTGCAGCACGCCGACCGGCTCGCGTCGCTCGGCACGATGGCCGGGGCCGTGGGCCACGAACTGGCGAACGTCGCGACGGTGCTCCAGGCGGCGGTGGTGATGGTGGGCGACGCCGCACGCGAGGGCCGGCCGGCCGTGCCCGAGGATGTGGCCGACCTGGAGTGGGTGCTCGAGCACCTGCAGACCCACGCCACCAACCTGCTGCGCCTCGCGCGCCCCGGCGAGGACGCCTGCACTCAGGTGGACCTGGGGCAACTGGCCCGGCGAACCCTCGACCTGCTGCGGAGCACCAAGGTGGCCATGAACGTGGACCTCGAGGTGGACGCGCCGGCCACGCCCGTGCGGGTTCACGCGAACCGCACACGGCTGGAGCAGGTGCTCCTGAACCTGGTGAAGAACGCCGTGGACGCGGTGCAGGAACGGTCCGACGTCGAGCACCCGCGCGTGCGGCTTTCGGTGCGGGAGGACCGCGTGAACCGTCGGGTCGTGTGCACGGTCGAAGACAACGGCTGCGGCATTCCCGAGGCTCACCTGCGGCAGCTTTTCGAGCCCTACTTCACGACCAAGCCGCCCGATCGCGGCACGGGGCTGGGCCTGCCCATCGTGCGCCAGATCGTCGAGTCGTACGGGGGCGACCTGTCGGTGTCGACCGAGGTCGGCCGCGGTTCCGCCTTCACGGTCAGTCTACCCTCGGGTGCGGCGGCCGTGGGTGCCGCCCGGGTGAACGGGAGCCTGCGCGAGACGGCCGGCGTCACGCCGGGGGCCGGGGGAGGTGAGCCGTGAGCGAACGGCCCCGGATCCTGTGCGTCGACGACGAGATCCACGTGCTCGAGAGCCTCAAGCTCACGCTGCGCAAGGACTTCGACGTGCGCGCGTCCACGAGTGCCGCCAAGGCGCTCGAGATGCTCGAGTCCATGGGCCCCTTCGCCGTGGTGGTCTCGGACATGCGCATGCCCGAGATGTCGGGGGCGGAGTTCCTGGCGCAGGTGCGAGAGCGCGCACCCGACTCGGTGCGGGTGCTGCTGACCGGACAGGCGGATCTGCCCTCGTCGATCGCCGCCGTGAACGAAGGGCAGATCTACCGCTTCCTCACCAAGCCCTGTGCCGCGCCGCGGCTGCGCGAGGTCCTGCGCGACGCGGTGGAGCAGTATCGGCTGATCGTCAGCGAGCGCGTGCTGCTCGATCAGACGCTCAAGGGGAGCATCGAGGCGCTGTTCCAGGTGCTCGCGATCGCGAGCCCGCCCGCGTTCGGGCGGGGCCATCGCATCAAGGCCTACGCGGCGCGCATGGCCCAGGTGCTGCCGCCCCGGCAGCGGACCTACGTGCAGCTCGCCGCCATGTTCAGCCAGATCGGGTTCATCACGCTACCGCCCGAGACCGCCGAAAAGCTCTACAACGGTGCTCCGCTCGACCTGGAGGAGCAGGCCATGGTGCGCAAGCTGCCCGGCACCGCGCAGCGGCTGATCCGGCGCATTCCAAGGCTTGAGCCGGTGGTGGCGTTGCTCGATCAGCTCGACGCTTCGCCTCCGTTCGAACCCACGACCGTGGAGTCGCCCGCGCCGGGGCTGCAGGTGCTGCGGGTGGCGCGGGACTTCGAGATGCTCGAGGAGCGCGGCCATACGCCGACCGAGGCGATGCGCATCCTCGAGCGGAGCGACGCGGGTTACGACGGCGGGTTGCTGAGCGGCTTCGCCGGCGAGCTCGGGATTCCCTCGGGCGCCGACGCCGTGACCACCATTCCCACGGCCGAGGTGCGCGTGGGGATGGTGCTGGCAGAGGATCTGCGCACGAGTCACGGAATCCTGCTGGCCTCGCGGGGCATGGAGATCAGCGACCACCTGCTGGAACGCATCGAGAATCTGCTAAGAACCCGGCAGTTGCGGCCGACACTCAAGGTGCTGGCGGACGACACTGCCACCACGCACGACGCGGAAGGAGTGGGCGAGCATGAGCAAGCACGTGCTCTTCGTGGATGACGAGCCTTCGGTCCTGGAGGGTCTGAAGGTCGCGCTGCGGAAGGAGCCGTATACGATCCACACGGCCAACTCGGCCGACGAAGCCATCAAGGTGCTCGCGCGCGTTCGCGTGGACGTGGTGGTGTCGGACGAGCGCATGCCGGGCATGAGCGGTTCGGAGTTCCTGTCGCTCGTGCGCCGCGAGTACCCGCAGGCCGTGCGCATTCTGCTCACGGGGCAGGCGAGCCTCGAGGCCGCCATCCGCGCCATCAACGAGGGCGAGGTGTACCGGATGCTCACCAAGCCTCAGAAGCCCGACGCCCTGGCGGCCACCATCCGGCAGGCCCTGGCGCTCGGCGAATTGAGAGCCGAGCAGAAGGGCGGGGAGAGCACGGACGAGGAGCGAGCGGTGCACGACAACCCGGACCTGGGCACGGTGGAGCGCGCCGAGGACGGGTCCATCGTCATCGACGACCTCGATGTGGATTTCGAAGCCCTCATGAAGGCGCTCGAAGAGGCCTGACGGCATTCTCGGCTTCCGCTGCGCCGGCCAGCGGGGTTCCGCGGGGCGCTGGTCCGAGCCGCGAGGACGGCCTGGGGGGGCGTCCCGGCGCGGGGAAGGGGCCCCTCGATGGCCCACCGGTCACACCACGGAGGCTCTTTTCGACGGTGGGCCCACGCCCCTCCGTGGGGCCTTTCCCGACAGGCGAATCCGGTAATCTCCCTACAGCGTGGGGTACTGCGACAGGCCCATGTTGAGCCTACCGGCTGACGTGGCCACCGTGTCGAAGCACGGCAAAACATCACTCAGGGATGATGAATGCGCGCCGGTCCAGCCACCAGGAGGGAAGAATCATGACGATGCCCGGGACCCGTCTGTGGACCGCGATGCTCGTGGCGAGCCTCGGCCTGGCCTGCGGAGGAGAGCAGGCGGCCGAAACCGGAGCCGAGGACGGCAGCCTCGCCGGTGCCGATCCGCCCGGCAAGGCGATCTTCGAGCAGACCTGCTTCGCTTGTCATTCCATCGGAGAAGGGGTCCGGGTGGGGCCCGACCTCAAGGACGTCCACAAGCGGCGCGACCACGACTGGCTCGTGCGCTGGCTGAAGGACCCGATCGGCATGGCCCAGTCGGACTCCATCGGTCAGCGTTTGTTCGCCGAATACAACAACGTTCCCATGGCGCCGCCCAACCTGACCGAGGAGCAGATCGAGCAGGTGCTGGCCTACATCGCCGACGTCAGCGAGGGACGCATCACAGCCGCCGCCGCGGAGGACGAGGGGCCGATCGAGCTCAGCGCCGCCCAGTTCGCGGAGGCCAGGAACATCTACTTCAATCGTTGTGCCGGCTGCCACGGCACGCTGAGAGCCGGCGCCACCGGGCCCAACATCCAGCCGGAGCGGACACGGCAGATCGGGACGGCGGCTCTCAAGGCCACGCTCACGCATGGACTCCCGGGCGGCATGCCGGCGTGGGGAGAATCGGGCATCCTCACCCCCGAGCAGATCGACCTCATGGCCCGGTACGTCCAGCTGGATCCGCCGCAGCCTCCGGGCCGACCGATGGAAGAGATCCGCGCGAGCTGGAACCTGATGGTTCCGGTCGAAGATCGGCCCAGCGCGCCCCAGACCGACAGGGACTGGGAGAATTTCTTCGGCGTGGTCCTTCGCGACGCCGGGCAGGTGGCCATCATCGACGGTGACACGAAGGAGTTGCTGACCATCGTGAACACCGGCTTCGCGGTGCACATCCTCCGCTCCTCGTCCACGGGCCGGTACTTCTATGCCATCGGCCGCGACGGCAAGGTGAGCCTGATCGACCTGTGGACCCCCGAGCCCACGCTCGTGGCCCAGGTGCAGGGCTGCGCCGACGCGCGCAGCGTGGATGCGAGCAAGTACGAGGGGTACGAAGACCGCTACCTGATCGAAGGCTGCTATTGGCCGCCCCAGTACATCGTCTACGACGGCCTCACGCTCGAGCCGCTCGCGGTGCACGACGTGTCGGGCGAGACCTTCGATACGGGTGAACCGCTCAGCGAAGTGCGGGTGGCCGCGATCGTGGCCTCGCACTTCGACCCGGTGTGGGTGCTCGGGCTGAAGGAGTCGGGCCACGTGGGGATCGTGGACTACTCGAAGCCCGGCTTCCCGATGGTCGCGAGGATCCCGGCGGAGCGCTTCCTGCACGACGGGGGCTGGGACCACACCGGACGCTACTTCCTGATCGCTGCGAACATGCGTAACAAGATGGTGGTGGTCGACGTGAAGGAGCAGCGGCTCGTCACCACGTTCGAGACGGGCATCAAGCCCCATCCGGGCAGGGGCGCGAACTGGCAGGATCCCGAGTTCGGATGGGTCAACGCGACGACCCACATCGGACAGGGGCTGCTCACGGTCTACGGGGCCGATCCGGTCGGTCGGCCGGACGTGGCGTGGAAGGTCGTGAGGCAGGTCGACCTGAAGGGCACCGGCAGCCTCTTCCTCAAGACCCACCCCAATTCGCCCTGGGTGTGGACCGACCGCCCCCTGAACAACGATCCTGCGGGCACGCGCGAGATCTGCGTCTACTCGAAGCAGCGGGCCGAGATCGAGAAGTGCTGGAGCGTGGGGGATCGGGGCGCTGCGGTGCACTTCGAGTACAACAAGGCCGGCGACGAGGTGTGGGTGTCGCTCTGGGACAAGCAGGGCGCCGTCCTCATCTACGACGACCGGACGCTCACCGAGAAGGCGCGCATCGAGGGCGACTGGGTCGTCACGCCGACGGGCAAGTTCAACGTCTACAACACGGCTCACGACATCTACTAGCCGGGGTCGGAGGGGTCGCGCGTGCGCGGCCCCTCCGGCGCGCCTGCGAGGCGCGCGGGCGAGAGACGCCGCGGATGCGCCGGGGTCGCCCGGCGGGCTACCGTGGTTGTGGAGCAGGACGACAAAGCGACGAGTCAAAGGAGCATCACGCATGCCTGTGAATAGAGATCGGAGGAGCGCCTGGATCGTGGGTGCGGCGTGTGCCGTCGCCCTCGCGGGCGCGGGAGTCGGCCCCGGAGCGGCCGCGGCTCAGGAAGTGTCTTTTCACGGACAGGTGCGGCCACGCTACGAGCTGCGCGACCCCGCAGGGACCGGCGAACGCGACACCTTCACCTCCATGAGGGTGCGCGCGGCGCTCGATGCGGCCCTCGACGAGCGCGTGCGCATCTTCGTTCAGGTGCAGGACGTGCGTCTGTTCGGCGAAGAGACCAACACGCTCGGCGATTTCCGCGCCGACAACTTCGACCTCCACCAGGGTTGGCTCGAGTTCGGCGGCGAGCATCTGCCGTGGCTGCGCACCCGTTTGGGACGCCAGGAGGTGAACCTGGGCGGCCAGCGGTTGGCGGGGGCCGTGGGGTGGACGCAGCAGGGCCGCTCGTTCGACGGTGCGCGCCTGATGGTGAGCGGCGAGCGCGGCACGCTCAACCTCATCGGCTTCAAGCTGGCCGAGGAGTCGTCGGCCGCGAACGAGGCCGACCAGGAACTGTTCGGAGCGTACGGGACGCTGCGCTCGGTGGGGCCGGGCGCGCTTGACCTCTACTGGCTGTTCCATCGCGCGGAGCGTGACGGCCCAGACACCAGGGAGCACACGCTGGGCGCCCGCTACGCGTGGAGCGGGGCGGTGGACGGTCGCCTGGAGGCCTCGCTTCAGACAGGCGACCGCGGAGACGAGGATGCGTCGGCGTTCATGGTGGGCGCCCGGCTGGGCCGGTCGTTCGCCGAGGGACGGGCCGGGCTCACGCTCTGGTACGACTACCTGTCGGGCGACGACGACGCGTCCGACGGCGAGAGCTCGGTGTTCAACACGCTCTTCGCGACGAACCACAAGTTCTACGGATTCGCCGACCTCTTCCTGAACGTTCCGGTGCATACCGGCGGCGCGGGGCTGCAGGACCTGGCGCTCAAGGGCCGGTTCACGCCCCGAGACGATCTGGCGCTTTCGGTGGACCTGCACCGCTTCCAGGCCGCCGCCGGGGGGCTGCTCGCCGACGATCATTTCGCGGACGAGATCGACCTGACCGTGCGGCACCGCTACTCGCCGCACCTCACCATGACGGCCGGATTGAGCCGCGTGTTCAACGTGGACGGTCTGCGCGAGGTCGGTCGTCTCGAGCGTTCGCAGACCTGGCTCTATGTGATGTTCGACGCGCTCTTCTGAGCCGTCGAGCCCGGCGGCGGCGGGCTCTGCCGCGGCCGACGAGGAAGGAGCGTGCGATGTGTACGACGGACAGCGCGGGTTCGGCCCGCCGACGCCTTCCCTCGGCCGGTGCCCTGACGGCCGCGCTGGTCCTGTGCCTGAGCGCGCGGCCCGCGGCCGCCCAGACCGGTCTGGCCCTGGTGGTCGGTTCGGACACCGCGGCCCACACGGCCGCCGACCTGGCCGCCCGGGTCGGGTGGCCCTACGGCCCCGTGCGCGTCGTCGTGGCCGGCGAGACGGCCCTCCTGGGCGACTCTGCGGAGCGCGCCGCGAAGGGGGGCGTGTGGGTGGTCGTGCCTCTCACGGAGCACGCGGCCGCGCGGCCGGGGTCGCCGGCCGCGTCCGTGACGGTCTTCACCACTGCGGCCGTGCCGCGGCGGAGCCCGCACGAGGCGGTGTCGACCTGGGCGGCGCGTGTACGTGCGGCCGCACAGGAGGCGTTCACCGACCTCGCTCGTGCGGGCCTGGCGCGGGCGGCGGACGGCACGAGCGTGTTCACGCTCGACGCCATCAACGTGACCGCGACGCGTGGGGCCAGGGAGGCGTTCTCGACGCCCGCGCCGGTCGTGGTGCTCGACCGGACCCGTCTGGACGAGGCGGCACCCGAGGCCGTGCCCGATCTTTTCCGCGAGCTGGCCGGCCTCGACGTGGAAGGCGTGGGCTCGGCTCGTAGGCAGCCTGTCATCCGGGGGCTGCGCGGTCAGCGGGTGCTGCTGCTCGAAGACGGCCTGCGCCTCAACAACGTACGCCGCGAGGTCGATCGCGGAGAGCCCGCCGGCCTGGCCTGGGGGCCGGCGCTCGAGCGCGTGGAGGTGGTGCGGGGTCCGGCGTCGGTGCTCTACGGATCGGACGCCATCGGTGGGGTGGTGAACCTGGTGACCGGCGAGGCGCCGGTGGTGGGCGGGGATGGCGTAAGGGGGTTCGTCGAGGCGCGCGGGCGCACGGCGGGCGGCAGCGCCGCGCTCACGGTCTCGGCGTCCGGGCGCGCGGGCCGGCTGGGCCTGCGCGCCGCCGCGGGCCTGCGTGACGCCGGCAGCTACGAAGCGCCCGGCGGCCGCTTCGGCGACTTCGGGGCGGACCAGGCCGTCGAAGTTCACGACACCGGCGTGCAGGACCGGTCGGCGCGGGCCGAACTCACCTACGACCTGACCTCGCCCGAGGCGGGGCCCCGCGCCCGGGTGTTCGGGCGGGTCGAGCGCTACCGATCGGAGGACACGGGCTTCGGATGGATCGAACCCACGCTGTTCGGTCCTTTCGAATCGAAGGTGAGGCTGTTCTTCCCCGAGCAGAGCGTCTGGCGCCTCACGGCCGGGCTTCGCGCGTCGTCCCTGCGGGCCTTCGTCGCGGATCGGGTCGACGCCACCGTGTATCGGCAGAGCAACGAGCGGCGCTTCACCACCGAGGTGCACTCCCCCATTCCCGGTGAGGGCGAACGCTTCGTCGATGTCGTGACGCGCAACTTCACCGACCTCGACGCCACGGGGGCGCGGGTCGAAGTGCGCAAGCTGCTGCCCGCCGGCGTGCTGCTCACCTATGGGCTCGACGCCTACGAAGACCGCTCCGCGGGGACGGACAGCAGCACGACGACGATCGTCGGATTCGGGCCGACGCCCACGGTGCGCGAGCGGAACGCTCCCCGCGTACCCCGGGCCGAGATGCGCAACCTGGGCGTCTTTGCGCAGGCCGAGTGGGATGTGGGCGACCTCGACCTGCTGGGGGGTGTGCGCTGGCAGTCGGTGCGCGCCGAGAGCCTGCCGACCGAGGGGCGCGAGGATCCGCCGGCCGCCTTCGATGAAGGTACCGTGGTCGGGTCGTTGGGCGCCCTCTTCGAAGTGCACCCGGGGGTGAGCCTGCTGGCCTCGGTCGCGCGCGGGTTCCGTTCGCCAAACCTTGTCGAGCGCTTCTTCACCGGTGTCACTCCCAACGGCCGGGGGTACTGGGAGCTGAACCCCGGCCTGGGGCCCGAAACCTCGCTCAACGTCGAGGCCGGGATCCGGGTGCGTCGGGCGGAGCTCGAGCTCGAGGTGTTCGCGTTCCGCAACACGCTGCACGACGGGATCGTCCTCGAGGCCACGGGCGACACCCTCGACCGCCGGCCGGTGTTCCGCAACGTCAACGTGGACGAGCTCCGCTATCAGGGCGTGGAAGCCTCGCTCGCCGCGGCGCTTCCCGGTGGCTTCTCGCTGAGCGCCGGTTGGACGCTGCTCGACGCCGAGGATCGGCGCGATCCGTCACGGGTGGTGGCCGAGACGTATCCCCATCGCGAGCGCGTGGCGCTGCGCTGGGATGGTATGGAGGACCGGGTGTGGGCGGGCTGGTCGCTGCGCCACAACGGAGAGCGGAGGGAGGTGGCCGCCGAGACGCCGGTCGGGGACCGGATCCCGGGCTTCACCGTGCAGGACCTGCGGGCCGGCGTGCGACTCGGTGGGCGGCACGAACTGGTGTTGGCCGTCGAGAACCTGACCGACCGTCTCTACGCGGAGGCGCTCAACACCGGATTCTTCCGTCCGGAACCCGGGCGCTCCCTCACGGTCGTCTGGCGGACGAGGTTCTGACCGCCGTTCGCTCCATCAGCTCGACGAGCTGATCCACGGCTCCGGTCGACGCGTAAGCGATGCGGCCGGAGCCGTCGAGCACATAGACCAGGGCCGGGTGGACCACGTCCCCCGTCGCGGGGTCGCGTTGCCGCACCACTCCCCAGGCGTCGAGGGCACGATTCACCTGCTCGACGGGGCCGCTGAGCGCGATGTCTCCCTCCTCGAGCATCCAGCGTTCGAAGAGCGTGGGCAGCCGGGCGGGCGTATCGCGCCAGGGGTCGAGGGTCACGACCACGAGCGCCGGTGGGGGCGTGCCGGGGCGCCGCTCGGCCAGTCGCCGGCGTGCCGCCAGCGCGTTGTGCACGACCAGCGGGCACACGGTCTCGCAGTGTCCGAAAGCGAATGTGACCAGGGCCGGACGGCCTCGCAGGTCGCGGATCGTGAACCGCTCGCCGTGCTGGTCGACCAGCGCCACGAGCGGCGCCGGCCCGTCGAGCCGCGGGTAGGTGGCGGGCAGGAGCCCGCCCAGGTCGGGGGGCGCGGGCCGGGCCGACAGCACGCGCACGCCCACGAGCGCGAGCGCGGCCAGTGCGCCAACCGCGAGGCCGCGCAGCGCGACGCGGCCGCCCCGCGTGAGCCGGAGCCGGATGATCGCCCGCGAGAGCTCGCTCCCCCAGCCCACCATCAGGAGGGCGAA